>CAZSAS010000046.1:0-3888 GCA_964604855.1 uncultured Methanosarcinales archaeon | reverse complement strand
GAGAAGCTGGAACGCCAGGGCGTCCACGAGATTGCGACGGATGACCCCTTCGACCCGACACGGCACGAAGCCATGCTGACCGAAGAGCATCCCACGCTCAAGAAAGGCACGATCATCGAGGTCCTGCAGAAAGGCTATGAGCAGCACGGCAAGGTCCTCCGGACAGCGAAAGTCAAGATAGCGAAATAACCACAGGTGATGAGTATGGCAGAAGAGAACGAAAAGAAAGAGAAGAAAGGGCAATTGGAGAAGGTCATCGGCATCGACCTCGGCACCACGTTCAGTGCGGTCGCGGTCCTCGAAGGCGGCAAGGCGAAGATCATTCCGAATGCGGAAGGCGCCCGGACGACGCCGAGCGTCGTGAGCGTCACGGAGGAGGGCGAGCGCCTCGTCGGCCAGGTGGCGAAGAACCAGGCCATCACGAACCCTGAGCACACGGTGCGGAGCATCAAGCGCAACATGGGCGAGGACCACAAGGTCACCATCTGGGGCAAGGACTACACGCCCCAGGAGATCAGCGCGATGATCCTGCAGAAGCTCAAGGCGGACGCGGAAGCCTACCTCGGCCAGCCCGTGCAGAAGGCGGTCGTCACCGTCCCCGCCTACTTCCAGGACGCGCAGCGGCAGGCGACGAAGGACGCCGGCAGGATCGCCGGCCTTGACGTCTTGCGCATCATCAACGAGCCCACCGCGGCCGCCCTCGCCTACGGCCTGGACAAGGGCCACGACCACACCATCCTCGTCTTCGACTTCGGCGGCGGCACCTTCGACGTCAGCGTCCTCGAGCTCGGCGACGGCGTGTTCGAGGTGAAGGCCACGAACGGCGACACCCATCTCGGCGGCGACGACATCGACGAGCTCCTTATCGACGCCATGGCGGACGAGTTCAAGAAGACGCGGGGCATCGACCTCCGCAAGGACGCGACGAGCCTGCAGCGTCTCAAGGAGGCCGCGGAGAAGGCGAAGATCGAGCTCTCGAGCAAGACCAAGACGACCATCAACCTGCCTTTCATCACGGCCGACAAGAACGGGCCGCTCCATCTCAACATGGACCTGGCGCGTTCCACCTTCGAGAAGATGCTCGCCCCCATCCTCGAACGCCTGAAAGGGCCGACCCAGCAGGCGATGAAGGACGCGAAGCTCACGGCCGACAAGCTCGACAAGGTCATCTTCGTCGGCGGCAGCACGCGCATCCCGGCGGTGCAGGCCATGGTGAAGAACCTCACTGGCAAGGACGGCGACAAGTCCGTGAACCCCGACGAGGCGGTCGCGCTCGGCGCCGCCATCCAGGGCGGCGTCCTCGCGGGCGAGGTCAAGGACATCCTGCTCCTGGACGTGACCCCGCTCAGCCTCGGCATCGAGACGCTCGGCGGCGTGTTCACCAAGCTCATCGAGCGGAACACGACCATCCCGACCAAGAAGAGCCAGGTCTTCTCCACCGCGGCGGACAACCAGACGGCGGTCACGGTGCGCGTCTTCCAGGGGGAGCGCGCGATGGCGACCGACAACAAGCTCCTCGGCCAGTTCGACCTGGTCGGCATCCCGCCCGCTCCCAGGGGCGTGCCGCAGGTGGAGGTCTCGTTCGACATCGACGCGAACGGGATTGTCCACGTGAACGCGAAAGACCTGGGGACGGGCAAGGAGCAGAGCATCAAGATTACGGCCAGCACGAACCTGAGCAAGGACGAGGTCGAGAAGATGCGCCAGGAAGCCGAGAAGCACGAGTCCGAGGACAAGGAGCGCCGCGAGAAGGCGGACGTGCTCAACCAGGCCGACACGCTCGTCTACACGGCGGAGAACCTGTTCAAGGACATCGAGGGCAAGGTCGACGAGGCGAAGATCACGCCGGTCAAGTCCGAGGTGGAGGAGCTGAAGAGGCTCCTCGAGCCGACGGAGAAGGACGTCCCGGCCATCAAGGCGAAGCTCGAGCACATCCAGAAGCAGGTGCAGGAGCTCAGCGTCGAGATGTACCAGAAGGTCGCGCAGGAGCAGGCCGCGCAGCAAGAGACGGAGGCCGCCGGCAAGCGAGGCGCGGGCGGCAAGCCCAAGGACGACAAGGTCGTCGACGCTGACTACACGGACGTGAAGGACGAGCAGGCACAGGACGAGAAGCCTTCCAAGGGGAAAAAGGGCGAGAAGTGAGCCGATGGCGAAGGATTATTATGCCGTCCTTGGCGTGGCCCGCGACGCGTCTCGGGAAGAGATCAAGAAGGCCTACAAGAAGCTCGCGAAGAAATACCACCCGGACATGAATGACGGCGACGCCGCCGCGGCCGAGAAGTTCAAGGAGGTCAACGAGGCCGCCGCTGTTCTCGGGGACGAGCAGAAGCGCCAGCAGTACGACGCCGTCGGCCACGAGGCGTTCACGCGCAACGGCACTGGCGGTCCTGGCCCTGCAGGCTTCGAAGGCTTCGACTTCTCCGGCTTCAGCGCGGCGACTGATTTCGGGGACATCTTCGACCATCTCGGCGACATCTTCGGTTTCAGCGCTGGCTTCGGCGGCAGAAGCGGCAGGCGCGTCCGGCGCGGCGCTGACCTGCGGTACGACCTGGACATCACGCTCAAGGAGGCGGCCTTCGGCGCGAGCAAGCGCATCACGGTCAGGAAGAACGGCACCTGCCCGGATTGCCACGGCTCCGGCGGCGCGAAGGTCGAGACGTGCCGCACCTGCAACGGTGCGGGTTACGTCCGGCAGGCGCGGCGCACCCCGTTCGGCATCTTCCAGAGCACCGGAGCCTGTCCGGCGTGCCACGGCGAGGGCCAGCGCATCCTCGAGCACTGCGGCAGGTGCCAGGGAGAGGGCACCATCCCGACCGAGAAGGAGCTCGAGGTCGAGATTCCCGCGGGCGTGGCCGATGGCAGCCGGCTCCGGCTGAGCGGCGAGGGCGAGGCCGGGCAGAAAGGGGCGCCTCCCGGCGACCTCTACGTCTTCCTCACGGTCGAGGACGATGACGTGTTCGAGCGTCACGGTGACGACATCTTGCTGGGCTGTCCCATCAGCTTCTTCCAGGCCGCCTTCGGTGCCGAGATAGAGGTGCCCACCCTTGAGGGTAAGGCCAAGCTCAGGATCCCTGCCGGGACGCAGAGCGGCACCATCTTCCGGCTCCGCGGCAAGGGTGCCCGGCATCTGCGCGGTCAGGGGCGCGGCGACCAGCTCGTCACGGCCCAGGTTGAGACGCCGAAACGGCTCACGCGGAAGCAGCAGAAGCTCATGAAGGAGCTCGCGAAGGAATTCGGCGAGGAGGCCGAGCCGCACAAGGACCTGCTCGAGCGCCTCGGGCTGCGATGAGCTAGGTCTTCTCTTTTCTTTCTTAACAACCTCTTTCTGTTCTCACTAGGTAATGGCTACTCACCAGAACCTTTATAAATGAATCTCGCTTCCGGCCAGGCAGAACGGGGGTTATGCACTATGAAGAATGGCATCCTAGCGATTCTCACCATCCTGCTGCTCGCCACCGCGGCCTGCCAGCAAAGCCTCCTCGGCGACCTCTCAGGAGAGCAGGCGGCGAGCGTGCACCAGGACGCGAACCAGTCCGGCGAGCTCGGCGTCTTCGCAGACGAGGGCCAGAATGCCACGAGCGCGGACCTCATCGCGGCGCCGAGCCGATTCGCCATCACCAAGACGGAAGGCGACCTCGTCATCCTGGCGCCGGAAGCCATCGACCCGGACGGCGACATGGTCAGCTATGAGTTCGGCGCGCCGTTCGACAGCAACGGCGAGTGGCAGACCGCCTACGGCGATGCGGGCGAATACACCATCGCGGTCCGGGCGACCGACACGAAAGGCGCGAGCACCACCGAGACCGTCGACGTCCTCATCCAGCCCGCGAACAGGCCGCCCTTCCTGAACTGCCCCGAGAAGCTCGTCGTCACGGAAGGCGAGACGAT
>CAZSAS010000045.1:0-6715 GCA_964604855.1 uncultured Methanosarcinales archaeon | reverse complement strand
GCTCGGGTAGTGGGTGAAGCCGCCGACGCGGCCGCCCATCGGGTGCATCTGCCGGCCGCCGAAGGTCGTGACGAGCTCGTTCCCCGCCTTCATCAGGAGGAGCGCGTCGCCGATCTCCTTCTTGTAGGCCGAGGCCATGCTCAACGCCGACTCGTGCCCGAGGTAGTCGGGGAGGGCGAGGAAGTAGAGGTGGGTCGCATGTGAGCGGATGCGTTCGCCGATCGCCATGACTTCGCGCATGGCTTGCGTCTGCTGCGAGACCTTGACGCCCATCGCGTCCTCGAGCGCCTTCAGGGAAGCGGTGAAATGGCCGACTGAGCAGATGCCGCAGATGCGCATGACCATCTCGCTCGCGTCGTCGTAGGGCCGGCCGACGACCAGGCCCTCGAAGAAGCGCGCCCCTTCGGTGCTGCCGAGCTCGCACTTCGTGACCTTGCCCTTGTCGATCCTGACCTTGAGCGAGGCGTGGCCTTCGATCTTCGTGATGTGCTCGAGAGTGATCGTCTTCGCCATCTACTTCTTCCTCTTGACTGATCTTTTCTTAGTGGTCTTCTTTGCTGCAGATTTCTTTTTGGTTTTTGAGGGTTTCGGAGTCTTTGTTGCAGTCTTCTTGATGACCATCGGTGTCGTACCCTTGACTTTGCGCTCTTTCCGCTTTGCAAGTTTTTTCTGCCAGGTCACGCCTTGCATCTTCGCTTCCTCGTCCATGAGCAGGCTGGCGTAGGTGTGCAGCCGGTTCTCGATGTCTTTCCGTTTGTAGCCGTGGCCCTCGAGCGCGTTGATGAAGGCGGGCAGGTTCGCGTCCTCGGTCGGGCCGCGGCAGCCCATGCATTCATGGCCGGCAGCGGTGCAGATCGCGTCGCAGCCGCCGACCGTGATCGGGCCGAGGCAGGGCTTGCCCTGGAGGAGGAGGCAGTCCACTTCTCGTTTCACACACTCCACACACACTGGATTATGAGTGATTCTTGGGGGTCTTCCCAACACCAAATCAGTCAATACGGCATAGATCTGGTTCGCGTCCGGCGGGCAGCCCGGGAGCTCGATGTCGACGGGGACGTGTTGCGAGACGGGCGTCGCGTCGAGGCTGTTGAGGTAGTCCACCTTGGCGTACACGGCGCGCTCCACCTCGGGATGGTTCATGAAGTTCTTCATGGCCGGGACGCAGCCGTGCGTCGCGCACGCGCCGATGCACATGAGGACGTCGCACCGTTGCCGCAACTCCTCGGCGCGTTCCTTGTCCGCCTTGTTCGCGACGAGCCCTTCGAGGATGATCAAATCGAAGCGGCCTTTGTAGTTCTGCTCCTTGACGAAGGGGACGGCGAGGACGTCGACCATGTTGAGGAAGGCGGGGAACTTCTCGGCGAAGAGGATGGTGAGCTGGCAGCCGGCGCAGCCCGTGATGCCGTACACGCCGACCTTGAGCTTCTGGCCCTTGACGCGTTTCTCGCGGAAGCGGGCCAGCCAGTCGTTCATGTCGCCCTGGTGGCACAGCACGTCCTGGCCGAGTTTCGTCTTCATGTCATCCCTTCGCGTCCTTGATCCAGTCCCATCTGAAGACGGGACCGTCCTTGCAGGTGTACTTGCCTTCGATCATGCAATGCCCGCACATGCCCGTGGCGCATTTCATGTGGCGCTCGTGGCTGATCCATATCTGGTCGTCGTTGAACCCGAGCTTCTTCAGGCTGTCGACGGTGCTGAGCATCATCGGAGTCGGGCCGCAGATGAGCACCATCTTGCCCTTGTTGTCCGTGAGCTCGTTCTCCAGGTAACCATTGATATATCCTGTGTTCCCTTTGAAGCCTGGCGGCGGCACGCTGTAGGCGTAGGTGAAGCGGAAGGTGCCGTCCTTCTCCCACTTTTCGAAATCCTTCGTGAAGATGGCGTCTTTCGGCGAGCGATAGCCCCAGAAGCAGTGCACGTCGCGGTAGTGGTCGCGATGCTGCGCGACGTAGTCGAGGACGCCTTTCAGCGGCGCCACGCCGCAGCCCCCGCCGACGAGGATGAGGCTGTTGTTGAACAGGTAGTGCATCGGGTAGCCGTACCCGTACGGGCCGCGCAGCAGGAGCGTGCCGCCTGGCTTCTTCCGCACCACCTCCTTCGTGACCGAGCCGACGGGATTGATGAGGAGGTCGATGTGCTCCGTTGAGGAGGATGCGATGCTGATCGGCGCTTCGCCGAAGCCGAGCACCGTGACCTGGAAGAACTGGCCGGGGTCGTAGTCGGCGTGCGCCTTGACGCGGAGGAGGACGTGGCGGCTGCCCATCTTCCGCTTCTGCAGGATCGTGGTCTTGACCGGGTCGAGCAGGAGCGTCGTCTCATGGTCCTTGCGCTCGAGACGGTGGTCGTGGCAAGAGCAATCCTTGCAGGTGTGCTTCCCGCTCATGCTACCACCTCCTGCAGCCCCTTCGCTGCCTTGGCACCCCTACCGGGCGCGAATACGGGCGAGCGGAGCGAGGCCGTGAGATGAGCGCCCGGAAGAGCCCCACACCAACGGGAGGGCAAAATGCCGCAGCGATGGCGTTCCCTCACTTCTTCGCCTCCGCATCTATCTTGTTGACGAGCTCGACGAAGTCGATCTGCGTAGGGCAGAACTCGATGCAGCGCCCGCAGCCCGTGCACATCGGGACCTGGCCGAAGATCTCCGGGTAGTAGACGAGCTTGTGGTAGATGCGGTGCTTGAACCGCGCGTCCCTGCTCGGCCGGAACACGTGTCCGCCCGCGACCCTGGTGAAGTCCTTCGAGTGGCACGAGTCCCAGGTGCGTTCGCGCGCGCCGTGGCGCAGGTCGGCCTGCGTCGTGTCGTAGATGTCGAAGCACATGCACGTCGGGCACATGGTCGTGCAGCGTTGGCAGCTGAGGCATTTCTCGTCCGTCGTCTTCTTCCATGCCGGGTGGTCGAAGTGCTTCCTGATATCGCGGGTGTGGAGCTTCTTCGGCGTGCGTATCTTCGGGATGGGCTCGGTGTGCTCCTGCAGCTTGAGCCCGGCCGCCTTGCGCATCAGCACCTCGCCTTTCGGGTGCCCGACGTCGATGTAGATCATGCCGTCCTTGCCTGGCAGGTCGCGGAGCATGAGGTCGTAGTAATTGGTGAGTCCCATGCTCTCGCAGAAGCAGAACTTCGAGGGCGGCGTGTTGCAGTACCAGCCGATGAGATAGATGCTGTCGCGCGCCGCCTTGTATTGGTCGTCCGTGAACTGCTCATTGATGAAGAGCGCGTCCTGGATCTTGACCGCGTTCAGGTCGCACAGGCGGAGCCCGAAGAGGATGCGCGGCTTGAGCCGGAGCTTGTGGTCGATGACGCGCTGGCTGTCCATGTCGTAGTCGAACAGCTCCTCGTAGGCGGGCATGAAGAATTTCTTCGCGGTGAACTGCGGATTCACGGTGAAGTCGAGGCGCGCGAGGTCCTCGTCCGTCGCGAGCTCCTCGAACACGACGACGTCATCCTTCTTCCGTCGCACGGGCGCGACGAGGCTGGCTTCGCGCAGCAGGATGCCTAAGAAGTCGTGCAGCTTCGCTTTCGGCAACAAATAGCCCACAGCCTCACTTCTGGGGAGAGTTCAGGAGCGAGCTATTTAAAGCTTGCGCAGGAGTCGCTCGACTTTCGGCAGCAGGGTCTCGGCCTCGCCGTGCTGCGGCAGGGCGATGATGCGGAGCGTGCCGAGCGTGCCGAGCTCCTTGAGGAGCTTGAGCATGTAGGCCATGTCCAGGTCGTGCAGGCTGGAAAGTCTGCCCAGCACGAGCCTGTCGACGTCTTCGAGCAGGCGCGGCTCGTCCGTCCCGAGCGCCACGTCGAGGATGACATACTCGGCCAGGTCAACATCGACCAGTCCGAGCGGGTCCTCGAGCGCGAGGACCCCGTGCCCTTTCCCCTCCAAGAGCTTTCCCACTTTCAAGGCCAGATTATCCTCAGGGAGCGCCGGGTTGCCGAACAAGAGCAGTTTCATAGGTCCCCATCAAGAAAAAGTATTTATATGGATTCCTTTCCTGCATCGCTATGGAAAAGGGGTTGTGGCTGGTGCTCGCGACAGCGGTCATCAGCGGGTTCTCGGTCTTCGTCAACAAGTTCGGCGTGACGGGCCTCGACCCGGCGCTGTTCACGACAAGCAAGAACGTGCTCGTGGCCGTCTTCCTCATCGCCACGATTCTCGTCATGAAGGAATGGAAGACGGTGAAGGCCTTGCAGCCGAAGCAGTGGGGCCAGCTGGCGCTCATCGGCCTCATCGGCGGCTCCCTCCCGTTCCTCCTCTTCTTCACCGGACTCTCGCTGACGGGCGCGGCGCAGGCCGGCTTCCTCCACAAGACGATGTTCCTCTTCGTCGCGATCCTTGCCGCGATTACGCTCAAGGAAAACATCAACAGGAATATGGTCATCGGCGGCGTCCTCCTCCTCGTCGGCAACCTCTTCGTCCTCAAGCTGACCGGATTCTCGTTCGGATACGGGGACCTGCTCATTCTCCTCGCCACCCTGCTCTGGGCGACGGAAGTCACGCTGAGCAGGCACGTCCTCAAGAGCGTCGCCACGCTGTCCGGTCGCGTCGTCGCGTTCGGCAGGATGGGCTTCGGCAGCCTGTTCCTCCTCCTCTACCTCGCTTTCACGCAGAAACTCCCTCTGGTGTCGACCATGACGGCGAGCGGGTGGCTCTGGGTCTTGGTCACGGGCGCGTTCCTGTACGGGTACGTGTTCACGTTCTATGAGGGTTTGAAGACGGTGCCGGCGAGCGTCGCCACCGCGATCCTGCTGCTCGGCACGGTCGTCACCACGGTGCTCGAGCTCGTCGGGAACGGCACGGTCGCGTGGCAGCAGGTCGTCGGCGGTTGCTTGCTCCTCGCGGGCGCGCTTACCGTGACGGGTATCCGTGCCTGGCTGCCGTCTCGGGAGAAAGCTGCTCAGTAGCGAACTTCCGATGGGAGACGACGATATCGCCTTTCTCGACTTCTCCCAAATACGTACCAAGAACCAATTCTTCGCTGTCTTTTCCGTTGCGAGTGGTTTTCAGGGTTAAGATTGTGGCATTGGGGGTTTTGGAGTTTGAGTTGGTGGAGTTTTTGATCTCGATGACTTCCCCCACCTTGCATCGGCACAGCTCCTTCTCGGTCGGCGACATCCTGCCGAGCATCCCGTCACCGACGTCGATGTACGCGTCGTGATGCCGCAAGAAGTACGCGTGCACCGCGTCCTCGCTCCAATAGTCGGGAATCTTCTCTTTCTTCGCGACTTCCTTGAGGCGGCGTACGAGCGCAGGGAAGAAGGCTTCGAGCCTCGGCCTCGGGAAGGATTCGCCGACGGTCACCGCCGCTTCGAGGGCCTCGTATTCCTCGCGCGTGAGGTGGCCGAGCGTTACGGAGATCTCGGCGCAGGGGAAGGCGTAACGCATCACCAGGAGGCCGACGGGGTCATGCATGCTTTTCACCGGCTTCCTTGATCGCGTCCAACGCGGCCTTTGCCTCGTCCTCAGGAATCACCTGGACGATCATCTTGGCCTGCACCAGGACGTAGTCGCCTTCCTTGACGTCCGGCACGAGCACCGTTCCCGCTGTCCGCTGCTCGGCCTCGTAATCGACGACCGCCGTCTGTCCCTCGGGGTCGAGCGAGATCACTTTGCCGGGTATCGCGAGGCACATGGCAAGCACCATTTATTTCTATATGGAAATATTATTATTCCTTCACCGTCACTTCCTTCAGCACGACATCCTTCCCGTCGAGGATCGGGGGCAAGTCGGCGCTGCAAGAAGGGCAATGGTAGATCGTGTAGTCATGCCCCTTGTCCGTCACGACGGGCGCGCCCCTGAAGCCGCAGCCGCACTGGACCAGGCCAGGCCGCGTCAGCATCGTCAGCTGCCAGCCGGTGAAGGAGAGGGCCGCCTCGAGCTCACGCGAGGGGATGGGGGCCAGCTCGCCGACCTCGACCGTGACCGCCTCGACGATGCCGTGCTTCTTCGCCTCGCGGACGATCGCGTCGACATAGACGTGCTCATGGGACATTGGACAGGAGAGGAGAGAGGCCCTTCAAAAAGGTTTTTACCACTTCCACTTGATCGTGCAGCCGATGGCGGGCTTCTCCGCCACCTCCGCATCCAGGGAGCCGCCGCTCAGCAGGGTCGAGATCGCGATCTTGAGGCTCTCCTCCTGAACCTTGTCACGGCGGCGCCAATTGTCATCCACCCGCCCCTTGTAGCAGAGCTTCCGGTGCTTGTCGAACACGAACGCCTCGGGCGTCACCTGCGCGCCGTATCTCTTCGCCACGTCCTGGCTCTCGTCGCGCAGATACGGGTAGGGGAGGCCCTTCTTCTTGGCGCGCAGCTTCATCTGGTCGTAGCTATCGGCAGGATAGCTCCGCGCGTCGTTCGCGTTGATCGCGACGAACTGCACGCCCTGGATGCTGTAGTACTTGGCGAGCTCGACGAGCCGGTCCTCATACGCCTGGGCATAAGGGCAGTGGTTGCAGGTGAAGACCACCACCAGGATCCGCTTCGATGCCCACTCGCCCAGGCCGTGCTCCTTGCCGTCCACGCCCGGAAGCGTGAAATCCGGCGCCGCATCACCTATCTTGAGCCCCATCACCGCCACCCGAAGATGAGTGAGGCAAGGAGCTATTTAATGATTCTGTCGAAAACCCTATAAACGGCCCCGCACACCCTTTTCTGACGAGACCAAGGGGGTAAGTATGCTAGTCGGAATCGTAGGCAAACCGAGCTGCGGCAAATCGACCTTCTT
>CAZSAS010000044.1:0-6756 GCA_964604855.1 uncultured Methanosarcinales archaeon | reverse complement strand
CACCGCTTCCGGTCTCGGTTTCGCCTATGAACGGGCGTATAGCGCGCAGGCGTGGAGCGCCTTCTTCCGCATGCCGAGCCCGGTCATCTCACTCGACGACAAGCACCTCGAGACGGCGTGCGACACCAAGCTGTCAGAGAGCTCCGAGCGGGTGAACTACGCCGAGCTCTACCTCCCTGAGCGCTATCTGGACCGGGCCCGCGAGGAGCTCGCCAAGGCACGGGAAGAGCGCGAGTCCGGCCGTTACGCGCTCTGCCTCTTCCGGGCTGCGCGCGGCGCGGCGGATGCCAACCTCTTGACGGGCACCCTCAGCGTCCGGTCGGAGAACGTCGAGGCCTTGGCAGAGGGCAAGCTCGGCGCGGTCGCAGGCGTGATCTCCCGGCAGTCGGAGCGCGGCCTCTTCCCAGTCCTTGGGTATAGCTATTTCCGGTATGCGCAGAGCCTCGCGCCGCACGACCCCTACAGTGCGCTCACCTTCGCGGAGCAGGCCTTGGAACTGAGCAACCTCGACCTCTTCTTTCCGCGTCCGAAAGCCTTCGAATTCCCGGCTTGGACCTGGTTCGCCCTGCTCTTCCTGAGCGGCGCGGTGCTCGGCCTCGGTGTCGGGCTTATCGTCGGCACGAAAACCAAGAAAAAAAGCGGGAAAGGGAGGAACAAGGAGAAATCAAGAAAGAAGAAATCAAGAGAAAAATAAACGCTCTCTCACAGCACGAAGAATCACACTTTCTCGGGTATCTCGACCCTGATGTCCGTCCCTTCGAGCAGCTTCTTGAACCTCTCCGCGTCGCTCTCCTTCCCGACGATGCTGCCGTAGTGCATCGGGATGGCCACCTTCGGGTTGAGCTTCTTCGCCGCCTTCGCCGCTTCCTCAGCAGTCATGACGTAGGTGCCGCTCACCGGCAGGAGCGCGAGGTCGCACTTGACCGCGTCCATCTCCTCCGTCTGGTCAGTGTCGCCGGCGTGGTAGATCACGGGGCCGAGGTCGAGGACGTAGCCGAGCTTCTCGTCCTCCTTCGGGTGAAAAACGTGCTCCTTGTCGCGATACTTGTTCGTGTTGTAGGCCGCGACTGCCGAGATCCTGACGCCCTGCACGGTCCTCGAATCGCCAGGACCGAGCATCTCCACCTTGCCGGGCGTGAGCTTGCCGACCGCGCTCATGCACTCGTGCGGGCAGACGATGACGGTTCGTTCGTTCACGACCTTCCGGAGGTCCTCGACGCTGCAATGGTCGAAGTGCTCGTGCGTCACGAGGACGATGCTAGCGGGCGTGACCGCAGCGTCGTCCAGCTTGAAGGGGTCGATGTAGACCGTGAGCGGCCCTTTCCCGATGCGGAAGCCGTCATGACCGGTCCAGTTGATGTCGATGCCTTGGTACGTGAACATGGGATCACCTCCCAGAATGGGGAAGGGGAGCGACGTATTTAAACATTGGGTAAAATTATTAAAGCGCGCGCCGACAGTCAAAGGGAGTGCGGGGGGCGCTATGGACGAGTGGACGGAGAACGAGGAAGCGAGAGCCCCACCGACGAGGAAGGGCGTCGTGCGGAAGGTGGATGCATGACCTGGGAGAAGGCGTTCGCCAGGGAGTACAGCGTCCAGTACTGCGAGGTGAGCATACGCGCCAACACGGAGGAGTCCGTCTTCATCGCCGAGCCCATCAACAACCTGGTCTGCGTCCCGGAGCAGGGCAACCAGGCGATCTATAACGAGGAGAAGGAGGTCGCGCGCGAGGCCGCGAGGATCGAGGAGCACTACGGGAAGCCGATGGACATCGAATGGGCCTACGACAAGGCAGGGAAGCTGCACATCCTCCAGGCGCGGCCGATCACGACGCTGGACTGAGGGTCAGTCGTCCTCGGCCCGCCCTTTCAGGGTGAGGTCGTACAGCACGCGTTCCGCCTTCTGCAGGTTGTACTTGATGCTGTCGTACTTCCTGCGGAGGTCGCCGTTCCGGAAGTCGAACTGGACGAACTGGCCGTAGATCTCCTCGATGGCCGCGTGGATCGCTCCGAGCCTGGCCGTGTCGCCCTTCGTGGCGAGCAGGACGGCCTGCCGGCAGAGCTCCCCGGTGAGGTCGGCGAGGCCGCCGAGGTACTCTTCGGCGCACACGCCCAAGGATTTCATCGTGGCGATCGTGCCATCCCGCATGAAGCTGAGGAAGGTCATGGCCTCGACGTACTCCTCCAACGCGCTGCCGTAGCCGCCGGTCTTCAGGGACGAGTCGCACGTGATCTCGGTGTCGAGTTTCGCCTTGATCTTCGCCGCGTGCGCGAGCTGCTCCGCGGCCGTGTCGAGCTCTGCGCGGTGGATGCTGTAGATGGCCTGCTTGCTCAGCTTGAGGATGTCCCGGCTCTCCTTGATGATGCGCTCTCGCTTCTCGTCGAAGGCTTGGAAGCACGCCTTCATCTCCGCGAATTCCTTCTCGTCGAGCATCCCGTTTCGGAGACAAGGGACGTTTATAAATATTGGCCTCTCGCCGAGCCCCTCGCTCCCGTCGAGAAAAGATGGAAACCTTTAAATATGCTCAGCCCCGGGAGGGGAGGTATGAGCGTATTTGAAGGCGTCCTGGTCTTCTTCCATGACGTAGGAGTCTATAACGTCATCCTGCCCTTCCTCCTCGTCTTCACGCTCGTCTATGCCCTCCTCGAGAAGACCAGGGTGTTCGGAGTAGAACGCGTCGGCGAGAACGAGTACACGAAGAAGAACGTGAACAGCCTGGTGGCGTTCTGCATCGCCTTCTTCGTGGTCGCGAGCGCGCAGCTCGTCGCGATCATCAGCGAGATCGTGGCGAACACGGTGCTGCTGCTCATCCTCCTCGTCTGCTTCATGCTCCTCGTCGGCTCGATGGAACGCGATGACCCCAAGGGCTTCAAGCTCCGCGGCTGGACGAAGCACGCGTTCTACGTCATCATGTTCGCCGGCATCCTCCTCATCTTCCTGAATGCGCTCGGCTGGCTCCAGGTCGCCTGGGACTACATCGTCCTCTACTGGGACACGCAGTTCGTCGGCATGATCATGCTCCTCGTCGTCCTGCTGCTGCTGATGCTCTTCGTGACGCACACGCCGAAATCCGAGGAACAGAAGCAGAAGGACAAGGAAGAGGAGAGCAAAGCATAATCATAGGGAGGCTATAACCATGGCACAAGAGTACACGTTTTCGCGGCTTGCGGATTTGGGGGTCTTCGACATCATCCTCCCCTTCGTCCTCGTCTTCGCGCTCGTCTACGCAATCCTGCACAAGACCAAGATCCTAGGAGAGAAGAGCAAGAATTTCAACATGATCATCGCTCTCGTGATGGGCGCCTCCGTCGTTGTCCCGCACGTCCTCTACGGCACGGCGAACCCGTCGGACCACCTCCTCGTCACGGGCTTCATCGACCCGGTCAAGGTGATCAACAACGCCCTGCCGAACGTGAGCATCGTGCTGATCGCGGTCCTCATGGTGCTCCTCATCTTCGGCGTCTGGGGCAGCAGGATCAAGCTCGGCTCGAACTCCCTGAGCGGCATCATCGCCCTCTTCGCCTTCCTCGCCGTCGTCTTCATCTTCGGCAGCTCGGCCGGCTGGTGGGAGCCCTTCCGCTTCCTCTACTGGAACAACGGCTTCCTCGGCGGGCCGGATACCGTCGCACTGATAATCACTGTCCTGGTCTTCGCCATCATCATCTGGTGGATCACGAAGGACAACGAGCACGACGAGGAGAAGAAGGACGCCTTCGGGAAGTTCTTCGGCAACATCCTCGACACGGACAAGGACTGAGGCAGCCGAGAAAGGGGAATCGAGGGACACGGACCATGGCGACATTCCTGGACATCACGTTGCTGAGCGGGGCGAAGGTGGTCTTCACCTTCCTCCTCGTCTACGTGATCGTCTGGGGATTGCTCGTCTGGATCCGCCCGTTCGGCCAGAGCGTCCCGACAGGGCCCTACGCCCTCATCGGGCTCGTCGCGGCATTCTTCTCAGTGATCAGCGGCACCGTCCGCTACATCATCGAGTTCATGACGCCCTGGTTCCTCTTCCTCATCCTCTTCCTCTTCTTCGTCCTGTTCATCATCAGGATGTTCAACGTGAGCGAGGAAAACCTCTTCGCGATCATCAGCACGTCGACCGTACATATCATCATCATCGTGATGATCCTGATCGTGCTCTTCTTCGCGCTCGGCAGCGCCTTCGGGCAGAAGAGCCTCGAGGCGACCCAGGGACAGTCCGGCGGGGTGTATTACGACCCTGCACGAAGCGGGGCGCCAGATGTCCAGATCAGCGAGCAGGGAAGCTCGGGCGGCGTGCTCCAGCCCATGCAGCCGGGCGGCACCCTGGAACCGGGGCAGGACCTGAATTCCGCCGGTAGCTATGGCACGACGCAGCCGCAGCCCGGGCAGGCAGGAGCCACGGCCACGAGCAGCTTCAGCCTGAATGTGGTCAACACGCTGCTCCATCCGAAGGTGCTCGCCATCATCGCCGTCCTGCTCATCGCCGTCATCACCGTCTGGCTCATGGGCCGGGCGGATTTCATCTAGAAAGCGAGTCATTGCTGCTTCGCCGATTCAGCCCCTCCGAGACCTGTTCACCATTCTATGTCGAGCCCGTGCCTGAGCGCCCAGTCGCTCGGCACGAACTTCGGCCTTCTGACGAGCTGGTGAATATATGTTGCAGGGTCGACGTCTGTGAGCAGCGCCATGAGTGCAGTGAAGCTCGTCGCCTGGAGCGCGTCCGCTCCTTCGAGCGGCGGATAGCGGTGATTCCTAGTCTTGAGCCGCTCGCTGTCGCCGTTCCGGTAGAAGAAGGCCTCATAGGTTCCAGGCTCGCTTCCGGGGAGCGGACGGACGTAGAAGCGGGCGCCGCTCCGTCTCATGACGTCGCCGATGACCGCTTCAGCGCAATCGGAGACAGGGGTCTCCTTAGCGGTCATGAGCCTGACCATGGACTGGTCGTTCGCGAGCAGCCGCTCGCGCACCCCGGGATAACGCTCCTCGAGGCAGGCGATGACGTCATAGGCGTTCCCTCGCAGCTCGTGCTCGTTGATGACGAGGCCAGCGACGCGGCGACCGTTGAAGAGGGTGAGAGCGGGATAGCCGAAGCAGTTCGGGCCGACGCCCAGCTCGAAGCCGTCGTCCAAGGCGCAGTCGATGTTGACGTAGGCCCTGTCCGGGGCAGTTCCGGGATTCCCTGCAACCATCCGGGAGTGAGGAACGAGAAGCCACTACTTAAACATTTGCACGCGGACGTCAGGGGAAAAGGGGAGGAAGAGGGAGAAGTGAGAAGAAATGAGGGGACATGAGAAGAAAGGAGTGAAGAGAGGAGGAAGCCGGAGCATATAATCCTTACTTCTTCGCGCCGGGCCGTCCTTTCACGTTGTCCGTGATTCGGCTCAGCTCGGCGACGTTCTGGGTGAAGACAGGCAGCACCTTCGAGAAGACCTTCTCCATCGCCTTCACCTCGGCGCCGACCTCGAGGATGTTCTTGTCGTACTCGGCCACCTTGCCCAGCACGCTCTCATGGACCTTGTCGAACTCCCTGCGGACGTCCTGGATCTGCTGGTCGATCTTGTCGATCCGCGCAGTCATGCTCTCCTTCCACTCGACGATCTTGTTGACGCTCTTCACGAGCTCGCCCCATTTCTCGTCGATGATGGCTTCGATGAGCTCCTCGTTCGAGCTGCCCCCGTAGTCGGTGCGCGGCGGCGCCATCGCCTGGACCGGCGGCGGCATCGGGTTCGAGTTGCCCGGTACGCCGACATCTGTCGTCGTCGGGTTGGGCCAAGGCGGTTGTTCCATGGTGAGGTTCCCCATCTGCGGTGTCGGTTGCGTGTTCGCCTGGTTGAGGGCGTCGAATATCTGCGTCGAGGTGAAGCCGTCGCGCTGCAGGGTCTGGATGATCTGGTTGTTCGTCAGGCCCTTGCGCTGCATATCGATGATACGGGCCATCGGCAGCTCGCGTTGGTCATCGTCCCCTTGGCCGTGTTGCGGCATTCATCCACACCCGGGGTGACCTGGACGAGGAGGCTATTTAAATGTTATGATGCAGAACTATCTCTTGGCGTCTCCGAGCAGCATCTTCGCCTCCTCGCGCGTCACGAAACCCAGTGGCTCCCAGAGGTCGAGGTAGCGCTCCAGCACGTCGATCTCGTGCTTCTTCACCACCGTGCCGAGCTCGCCGCTCATCGCGTCAATCTTCTCCTTCACGTCCCCGACCGTGCGCGCCAGCTCGGTGAGGCGTTCGCCCAGCGCCTTGAGGTCCGCGCGGGTCTCGCGCGTGTACTCAAGCAGCCCCTGCTCGATCACTCGGGTCTTCTTGCGCAGATTGCCCGCGCGCTCCTCCAAGACGGAGAGCCGGCTCGCCGTCTCGTTCACGTGCTCGCGCACGCCCTGCAGGAGGGCGCTGTCCTCCCCGTGATGCATGGGGGCATGGCGCACCCCCTCGTGCGCTGACGGCGGAGGAGGGACTCCCTGTCCTTCCGGGAAGAGGTTGGGCTCGACCATGAGGCGTTCTCCGTGGCTGTCCGCGGGCACCCGGGGTGCGCGGGCTGCCCGGGCGCTTCCGACGACAAACTTTATATATCGTCTTCTCGGAAAGTGTCGTTGGGAACGCTGCTTATTAAGCTTTGTGACTCCTGGAGAGGTGAGGTGCCAGAGAAGAAGGCAGGCGTGTTCGACGTCGAGGTCGAGCGCGAAGGGGGCGAGACGCTCTTACGGGTGAATTGCGAGACCCTGCTCCGCGTCCCCTCCATCGAGGACGAGGCGCTCTATATGGGGAAGGCC
>CAZSAS010000043.1:4070-6761 GCA_964604855.1 uncultured Methanosarcinales archaeon | reverse complement strand
GGTCTGACGATCGTCAGCGGGACGCTGGGCCTGCGCGACGTCGTCGACCCGGCACTGCTCGCCGGCGATTTCTCGGTCAGCGGCGGCACGCTCGAATTCAACACCGCCCACGTGGACACCGACTACACCGGCGTCATCAGCGGCGCCGGCGGTTTGAACAAGTCCGGCGGGAGGAAGTTGACCCTCAGCGGCGCGACGGGAAACGCTTATCGCGGCGACACGAAGCTCCTCGTGGTCAAGGGGGGTGAGGAGGCGGGCGACAGACAGCCGGACAACGAGTCAAGGCTCGACATCCAGGACGTGACGATGCCGAAAACGCTCGGCGTGGGCGACGCGGTCAAGGTGACGGCCGGCATCTACAAGGGCGACACCGGCAAGTACAGCGTCAAGCTCAGCCTGCGCGACGTCAAGAACAGGATACTGGCCTCGACGACGATGCACGCCAGGGAGAAGTACACGAGCTACACGGCGATGCTTCCCCTGGTGCTGACGAAGGCGCCTGGGACAGGCGAGCACCTCATCGTGCTCGAAGGCCTCGGCGAGCGTACGAGCGAGCGCGTCTGGCTCGTCGGGAAAGAGACACCGAAAACGGTCGCCAATGAGACTGCGGACGCGAAGGACGATTCTCTCATCATCCAGTCGTTCTACACGCGCAGCACGAAGGCGCAGGACACGATCAGCCTGTACGCGACCGTCAAGGGTCGGGGCAACGCGACGCTCGACTTCGTCGGCCTGCAGGACTACGCCTCCTTCCCGCTCACCCTGAACGCGACGCGCGGAACGTACAAGCTCAAGCAGGACGTGCACATGCAGCCAGGCCCGAACGTCTTCCTCCTGAAGCTCACGGACGCGAAGAGCAGGATTCTCGGCCAGCGGGAACTGCTGCTCGAGATGGACGACGAGATCAGGGAAGTGGAGCATTTCGCCCCCCGCCAGCGCGACCCTCCGGATCCGGCAGCCATGAACGGGAGCGAAGAAGCTGAAGAGGACGGAACGGGCACGGAGGCGGGCCTGCTCACCGGCGCCGTCAGCTATCAGGCGGAGCAGGGCACGAAGGTCCTGCCCATCTTCTTGGGCATGATCGGCGCCCTCCTCCTGGCGCTCGTGCTCCAGCATCGCGGAACGCAACCTTTTTAAGCCCCGCCAGGTGACGCCCTCTCATGTTTTTCAGCAAGAAGAAGGGCTCGAAGGACGGGAAGCGGGCCAAGAAGGAGGCCAAGAAGCAGACCGAGGAGGCTCCAGAAGAGGCTCCCGAGGACGAAGGGCGGGACACGCCCGTGCCGCGCACGCCCACACCCGCCGAGATCAAGGAGCTCATGGCGCAGGGCCACATCCGCGTCCTCATCACCTTCGAGCTCGTGGGCAAGCCGCGCGAGCACATCGAGCAGACCCTCCAGGCCTACATGCTCAACATCAAGCAGGACGAGCGCATCCGCGCGATCAACGAGGAATACGCCGAGCCGCTCGAGCAGGACGAAGATATGTTCAGCGCGTTCTGCGAGTTCGAAGCGCTCGTGGAGGACCTGGACGTGCTCACCTGGCTCGCGGTCAACTTCATGCCGGCCAGCATCGAGATTCTCGAGCCCGAAAAGCTCACCTTCGAAGGCCGCTACCTGAACAACTGGTACAACGACCTCATCAGCAAGCTCCACGAGGTCAGCGGGTCGCTGCGCGAGCAGCATGCCGTGAACCAGCACCTCACGCAAGGGATGAACGCGCTCATCAAGAACGCCATCCTCGCCACGCTTACGGGCGGTGCCAAGACCGGGGCGGCGCTCGAGAAGTCCGTCGGCATTCCCTTCAAGCAGCTCGAGCCCTTCGTCAAGAACCTCGTCGACAAGGGAAAGATCCTCAAGGACGGGACCACGTACAAATTGAGGTGAACGCGTGAGCGTGAAGAACCAGGTCGAGGCCTTGCTGTTCAGCAGCGGCAAGGCCATGGAGGAGGAGCAGCTCGCCGCAATCGTCGGCGAGGACAAGCGCGCCATCCGGGCGGCCTTGAAGGAGCTCCAGAAGGACTACGTCGGCCGCGACACCGCGCTGAAGCTCTTCAACGAGGCGACCTTGTGGAAGCTCCTCGTCAAGGACGAGCACCTCCCACTCGTGCGCCGCATCGTCGCCGACACCGAGCTGTCCAGGGCGACCTTGGAGACCCTCGCCATCATCGCCTACAATCAGCCGAAGGCGATCCAGAGCAAGGTCGTCGAACTCCGCGGCGGGAATGCGTACGAGCACATCAAGGAGCTCCTCGAGCTCGGCTTCATCACCAAGGCCAAGGAAGGCCGGAGCTACGCCATCAGGCTCACCGAGAAGTTCTATGATTATTTCGACGTGGAGGGGAGCGACTCGATCCGCAAGGTCTTCAAGGAGGTCAAGCAGCCGAGCGAGCGGCAACGCGTCCTCGCCGGCCTCGCCATCGTCGACGCCCTTCCCGAATCGGAGAAAGAACGGAAGACGCGCGAGGACAAGGCGCTCCTCGGCGGCCTCGAAGTGGTCGAGGAGAGCAGAACGCCTGAGGAAGACGAGATCGGCGACGCGCCGGCCAAGCTCGAGGTGAGCGAGGAGGAGAAGGAGGGGAACGAGGGCTTCCTCGCCAAGCTCGAGAAGCAGATCGATTCCTTGACCAGGCGCAACGACGTGCGCGAGGACGACGCGGACTTCAGGCCGAGCTCGCGGGAGGGAGGGGAAGAC
>CAZSAS010000043.1:0-3970 GCA_964604855.1 uncultured Methanosarcinales archaeon | reverse complement strand
GGGGAAGACTCTGCGGGAGAAGAACCGCAAGAAGCTCCGGGAACCGGAAAGCCTCCTGCAGAAGAGACGAAGAAGGGGTCCGACGTCGCCGAGACGCTTGAAGGCGCAGACCCGACGACGGACGCGGAACCCGAGAGCGGACCTGACCCTGCGATAGGCGACGAGGCGGAAGAGGAGAAGATGGACGATGCCGAACTGTGAGGGGTGAAGATGGAACACGAAGAACGCGTCACGTTCGAGAGCGATGACTGGGTCGGGCACGTCGGCATCCTCAGCATGCCCTCTGAGCACGCCCCCATCGTCATCATCAGCCACGGCCTCGGGAGCAGCAAGGACGGCGCCGTCGCGTACGGCCTGCAGCACGCCCTCCACGCCCACGGCATCGGCTCGTTCCGGATCGACCTCTTCGGCCACGGCGAGAGCCAGGGCCAGTTCGTCGAGCTCACCCTCACCCACGCCATCAAGAGCATCGAGGCCGCGCAGCGATGGCTGCGCAAGCGCCACCCGCACAGCGTGCTGGGGTTGTGCGGCTCGAGCTTCGGCGGCTCCGCCAGCTACTTCGCGCTCGGCACGCTCGAGCCCGTCGCGGTCGCGCTCATCGCGCCCAACCTCTACTACAAGGCGAACCGCGACAAGCGGCACGGCGCCGCCGGCCTGAAGAAGTGGAAACAGCAGGGCTGGACGGCCTACGTCACCTACGCGGGCGAGGAGCGCAGGCTCGGCTGGGACTTCTATCTCGACCTGGGCAAGTACGATCCGGAGAAGCTCAAGCCCAAGGCGGCCATCGCCTTCTTCCACGGCGACAAGGACCGGATCGTGCCGCTCGCCGATTCGGAGAGGCTCGCCAAGCGGCTCAAGGCGTCCCTCAAGGCCTACAAGGGCGTCGGGCACAACTTCGAGACTGTGGAGAGCAAGGACGCGCTCATCGGCGACGTCGCGGCCTTCTTCACCGACGCCTTCGCCCTCGACGAGAAGCACGCGGAACGGCAGTGAAGCCTCCAGGCCCGCGTACGCAGGGTTGCGGCCTGATGGCACCTCCATAACCTTTAATAAGCCTTTCTTATCCGTCCTGGGGATGGGCGAAGTGACCATCAGCAAGCCGCTGTTCGGCGGGGAGATAGACTTCGTCATCTATGACGCCCCTCAAGACGTTGTCGAAGGGGTCGTGGAAGAGGTCTATGCCGAAGCGTTGCGTCTGCAGGAAATCTTCAACATGTATAGCCCTGACAGCGAAGTATCATCGCTGAACGCGTCGAGGAGGGCCGCCGTCTCGGACGCGCTGCTCGACGTCTTGGGGGAGGCCTTGGCCTTCTCCAGGCTGACGGACGGGAGCTATGACGTCACCTTGGGAAAATCGATACTTTCACGGAAAAAAGGGGAGATCATGGTTCCTGACTGCTCCTACAAGGACGTCCTCATCGAAGGGGACGAGGTGGCATTGACGCATCCGGACGTGCTGCTCGATCTCGGCAGCATCGCCAAGGGCTACATCGTCGACAGGCTCGCGGAGTGCCTGCAGGAGGACGGCGTGGCCGAGTTCCTCATCGACGCGCGCGGCGACATCCGCGTTGCCGGGGAGAGGGCCCACGTCCTGGGCTTGCAGGATCCCCGCGGAGAGACGAGCGTCTGCTCGATCAGGCTGCAGGACGAGGCTGTCGCCACGTCGGGGGATTACAAGCAATACGCCCGCGATTTCTCCACGAGCCACATCGTCAACCAGAAGGACACGATCTCCGTCACCGTGGTGGCCCCCACGCTGGAAGAGGCCGACGCCTACGCCACCGCGCTGTTCACCTGCACTGCGCGTGAGCAGCGACGGCTCCTTGACGCCAACAAGGGCATCAGGGCCCTGATCATCAAGGAGGGCGGCAGCCTCATGTTCAACGGGTTCGAGACGCTCTTGCACGAGGGACCGATATGAGGACGCAGCTCAAGATGGCGGCAGGCTGGGCCGTGTTGCTGGCCCTCTCGCTCCTCCCGGTCTACCTCTGGTTCCACTTCGGCTCCGGTGCGGAGAGATTCGCCGATTATTCCTCCACCACCCACAACCTGGGCGAGCTCTTCGGGCTGGTGGGGATGACCATGTTCGCGCTCACGTTCATGCTCTCCACCAGGATAGGATGGATCGAGGACGTCTTCGGCGGGCTGGACAAGGTGTACATCACCCATGGCATCCTCGGAGGGACTGCCCTGATCATGGTGCTCGCCCATCCGATCTTCCTCGTCCTGAAATTCGTCCCCGCGCAGATGGGCCTGGCCGCGACATACCTCCTCCCCAGCGGCTATTGGAGCGTGGATTTCGGCATCATCGCCCTGCTCGGGATGATCGCGCTCATCTTCATCACGCTGTACACGAAGATGAAATACCACCGGTGGAAGTTCACCCACGAGTTCCTGGGCCTGATGTTCATATTCGCCGTGCTGCACATCTTCCTGGTGCGGGACAGCGTCGCGCAGGACAGCATCTTCGCCGGCTATTACGTCTATGCGGCGATCGTCTCGCTCATCGGCCTGTTCGGATTCGCCTATAGCCTGTTCATCAAGAACCGGCTCTTCAAGAACGCGGTCTATTCCGTCGCGTCGGTCAAGCAGCAGAACGACTTCTTCGAGATCGTCATCACCCCGGAACACAAGCCCCTCTCCTACAAGGCGGGGCAGTTCGTCTTCCTCCGCTTCTATAACGAGAACATCTCGAAGGAAGCCCACCCGTTCTCCATCGCCTCACGGTCCAACAACGAGCGGATAACCATCGTCGCCAAGAAGCTCGGCGATTACACCAGCCGGCTGGTCCATCTCAGCAAGGGGGACAAGGTCCTGGTCGAGGGGCCCTACGGCCGGTTCGACTACCGGAAATTCCCGAAGAGCGACCAGGTGTGGATCGCCGGAGGGATCGGCATCACCCCCTTCATAGGCATGGTGCAGGACATCATCGAAGACCCCGCCCTTGCCGGGCGCGTCACCCTGTTCTATTCGGTGAAGCGGCAGGACGACCTGATAGGGGACCCGGTCTTCAGGGACGTCATGCGGAAGAAAGGCCCGTTCAGGTACGTGCCCTGGATCTCCAAGGAGCAGGGGAGGATGAGCGCCCAGACGGTCGTTGACGAGATCGGGACGTTCGAGGGCAAGGAGTTCTTCATCTGCGGGCCGGCAGGCTTCAAAGAAGGGATCATCCGCGGGCTGATCGAGAACGGGGTGGGCAAGCGCAGGATCCACGAGGAGGCTTTCGATTTCCGATGAGATTCAGGAAACTGCGCTTCGCCGTCGGGATCGCCCTGATCGTCTTCCTCTTCGTGGCGGGGAGCATAGTCGTCCTGGGGAAACTGACGAACGCCCCGGGCAACGACCTCTCCGTCGTGGACCCCAAGGCGGCGTTCCACGCAGTCCCCGCGGCGCAGAACACGACCGTCGCGCCCGAGAGCTCCCCGGAGCCGCCGGCGCCCGTGAAGCAAACCGTCCCCCAAAACACGCCGGCCCCCGCCCCGCAACCCGTCGTCCACCTGACCCGAAGGACCCGCGCCTCCTGAGCCAGCACGCCCCACGCGAAGATTTGATGGTTAACACCGGACTTTAACGCCACTTCGACCAACGGGAGAAGTGGGGGAATTCGCGCACGAATTCCCGATTAAAGTCCTGTTAAACGATCCGACCGTAGGGAGGACGCCGAAGGCGAGTAGAGAAAGAGGGCTTTCAATAATAATATATATCTAGAAGAGATACTGATTATCAGAGTGCAAAAATGATATCCAAGCTAGTATCAAAAATTCGAAGAATGTTTTGTAAGCATCATGCTTTGTATGATCATAAATGGTGCCAATGGTATTGTAGTAAATGTCACAACCAATTGTTCAAGGAAGACTTTCCACCACACGTTTGGAGACATTTACAAAAGAAAATCAACAAAAAAAGGAGAACATAGTGCAACGACGACGGAGCGCAATCTGGAAGATTAAGTATCTACTTGAGTTGATTT
>CAZSAS010000042.1:6358-6769 GCA_964604855.1 uncultured Methanosarcinales archaeon | reverse complement strand
GCGGGCGTCGGCGCGCAACGCGTCTGGGGCACGAACGCGCTCACGCCGAGCGCGGACAAGCTCGGCCTCGGGCGATGCGCCTGGATCGCCGGGCAGGCGAGCGACAACTGCGTCAAGGACGCGAACGGCCTGCGCTTCCCGCACCCGAACTATGACGGCCGCGTCGTGGACGACTGCCTCGAGCAGGGGGACGCCGCGGCGGGCGTCGGCATGGGCGCGTGCTTCCGCGATACCGAGGCGCCGGTGACGACCATGCCCTTCACCGACGGCGCGTACATCGACGCCCAGCTCCTCCGGAGCGTGCCGCCCATCGTCCGCGATGCGGTGTATGGCAGCCTCGACCCGCGGGCCGCGACGCGCTTCTGTCTCGTCGACCGCGGACAGCCGGCGTGCTATCCCGACACGAGCTTC
>CAZSAS010000042.1:0-6348 GCA_964604855.1 uncultured Methanosarcinales archaeon | reverse complement strand
CCTGCTCCCCGCAGAGGTCGGGGCGGCGCCGTACACGATTTACTATTACAGCTTCGACCCTGCCGGCAATCTCGAGCCGGTCCGGAGCATTGACGTCAACATCGACCGTGACGCGAGCATCTACCTCCTCAGCGCCCGTCTCGTCGACATAGGCTGAGGAGGCGGAGTCGTGTGGTCATGCTGAAAAGAGGTGCGCTCGTCCTGGTCGCGTTGGCCGTCTGCTGCGCCCTCGCTCCCGCGCTCCTGGCGGTCACGCTCGACCCCGGACAGATCCACGACCCGAGCCCCGCCATCGAGCTCGAGTACAGCGAGGCCGTCCAGATCCTGAGCGGCGAGCTCCTCACGCAGGCCGGGACCCCTGTCAGGGCCTACAACGCGTCCGACTTCACCGACGTCGGGGACGGGGCGAAGTACCTGGTCGCGCTCGGGCTCATCGCGCCCGGACGCTACCAGTTCACGGTGCAGAAACGGGAGCCCGTCGCACCCTACGACCCTCTCGAGGAGGACGTGGTCTGGTTCGAGTACGTGAGCGGCGATACCGAACTGAACATCCGGCTCGCGGACCCGAACGCCCTGGGCCTCACCCCGGCGAGCGCGAGCCCGACGGGCGAGACCGTGCTCTCGACGAGCTTCGCGCAGAACAGGCCCTACGCCATCAACTTCACCACGAGCAAGCCCGCCTGGTGCCGCTACAGCACGGTCCTCGTCACCGACCCAGCCGCGATGACCCCCTTCCAGGTCACCGGCACCCCGGCAAGCCCCGTCACGAACCACCGGATCATCGGCCTGACCGCGGGCGAGATCGACCCGCTCTACGTCTGGTGCAACAGCACGACGCACAACGACTCCATGGCCGCCTTCACCGTCGGCTACGAAGGCGCGGCCCCGAACATCGCCTACGGGCTCGACCCGCCCGTCCTCGTCGACCCGCTCCGGATGCGGACCAACCTCTCCATCACCGAGTCGGGCCTGCAGAAGCTCTACTGCGAAGCGGCAGGCGACTCGGGAACCAGGACGACGGCCGAACGCTTCGGCCTCGGCGCCACCGACGCGGGCGCCTACATGCGCAGCCCCTCGACGGAGCTCGTCTTCGCCGAACAGCCGCAAGGGCGCGTCAACAAGAGCTTCACGCTGACGTGCACTGACCGGGCCGGCCGGACGTCGACGATCCCCTTCGGGGTCATCATCGATCTCAACCAGTCGCCGCGCATCGACCAGCTCAGCCCCGAGGCGTACACCGCCGCCCGTGCCCCGCTCCTCAAGACCCGCGTGGTGAAGGGCGGCTATCCCGTGACGAGCGCCCGCTGCTTCTTCACCGAGGACAATGATGCGCTCGGCATCACCGCCGGCCTCGACCTCGTCAGCACGGACGGCCTCGTCTACGCGCACCAGGCGCCCGCCGCCGCCGACGGCGTCTACACGGCAGACGTCACCTGCGTCATCGCGCAAGGGGCGCAGGTCTCGGGCACGCTCCGGTTCGTCCTCGACAGCACCGCGCCGCCTGCGCGGACGATGACGGTGCCGTCCTACATCTGCGGCTTCGAGCCCCTCGCCGCCAAGGTCAACCTCTCGAAGTACGTCGAGGAGGACCCGAACTTCAGCGGCTACGACTACAACATCACGTTCAGCCAGGGCACGATCATGCTCGAATCGGGATTCGGTCCCGGTCCGGAACTCGTCTCGACCTTCGCGACGGAGCTGAACGAGACCTACAAGTGGCACGTCTGGCCCACCGACCTCGCGGGCAACCGCGGCGCGCAGCTCGCAGGGCTCACCAAGGTGATTCCGGCGGAGAGCACGCTCTGCGACACCACCCCCCCGACCGGCTACGTCGGCATCGCCCAGACCCCGACCGGCGCCGCCGTGCAGGTGTACTGCGACGACGATGAGAGTGGCTGCACCCCCACCTTCCGCTACAGCAAGCACGCCGCGAACGCGACGGCGGCATCGTGCACCTATGCGAAATCGGACAGCTACGGTCGCAACATCAGCTTCTACGAGGACGGCACGCTCTGTTTCCTCGTTGAGGACAAGAACGGGAACAACGACACCGGCTTCCAGAGCATCACCGTCGACGCCGACGTGCCGAACGCGAGCAGCCACTGCGCGAACGGCGTGCTGGACGCGGGGCTCGAGGCCGGCGTGGACTGCGGCGGCCAGTGCCTAGCGGCATGCGCGGCCGGCAGCGGCTGCAGCCTCGACGACGATTGCCTCTCGGGCTTCTGCAACTCGACGGGCGAATGCGAAGCGACGTCGTGCACCGACGCGCTCCTGAACGGGCGTGAGACGGACGTGGACTGCGGCGGCCCGACCTGCCCGGCCTGCGGCGGGAACGCGACCTGCGCGGCGAGCGCCGACTGCGGCACCGGCTATTACTGCGAAGCGGGGGTGTGCGTCGCCGAGCCGAACCCGACAGAGTGCTCGCTGGACAGCGAGTGCTCCTTCGGCGAGGAATGCGTCAACGGGGTGTGCCTCGCGACGATCGGCCAGGCATGCGCGTCCGACACGGACTGCTCCGCCGGCGAGTTCTGCGCGCCTGACGGGACGTGCACGCTCGGCTCCGGAAAGAGCTGCGCCAAGGACGGGGATTGCCCCCGCGACGAGTCCTGCGACAACGGCGCCTGCGTCAGCCTCGGTGGAAGTCAGGAGCCCAGCGCCGGCCCGTCCCTCCTCAGCCTCATCCTCATCATCCTCGGCGCGGTCCTCATGGGCGGCAGCGGCTACTGGCTCTATTACCTGCACGGGGGGAAGGGAGACGCTTCCGCGGCCGGCGGCGAGACGGCGCGTTCCCAGCCCCAGGACCTGACGCCGCAGCAACGCCTGGCGCTCGCGCATCAGCGGCAGCAACAGGCGGCCGCGCTCAAGCAGCGCCGGACCGCGGAGCAGCAGGCCACTGCGGAGAAGGCGAAGAAGCGCAGCGGGCTCCTCGAAGGCTTTGAAGGGGCGATCAAGGAGAGGAAGGCGAAGCCCGCGGCCGGCGCGTCCGATGAGTTCGTCGATATCCGCGACCTCGGACGGAAGGAACGGAAGTTCACGAAAGAGGCTGCGATCAGCGAGGACGAGCCCCTCAGGAAGAAGGACTCCTTCACGGCGCTCGACAAGGTCATCGGCGACGACCAGAAAGCGGAGAAGCCGGATGAGGACTCGTTCCGGGAGCTGGACGAAGTCATCGATGATGACGAGAAGGCGAAGCCCGGCGCGAGGAGGGGCGGCAAGGAGGATGGCAAGGATGCGAAGAAGTGAGCCCGCGCGGCGCCGGGGGCAGTTCCAGCATGTCTTCACCTTCATCATGCTCATCGTCATCGCTGGCGTGGTGCTCCTGCTCGGCTACACGTTCATCAACAGCCTGCTCAGCCAGAGCTGCAACGTGGAGCAGCTCAAGTTCGCGAACAACCTCGAACGCGATCTGAAGGGCTACGCCGACTACGGGAGCTATCACGAGCCGGCCCTGCCGGCGCCGTGCCACGCCAGAGCGCTCTGCTTCATCAGCAGCGACGCGTTCGAGAGGGATCCTCAGGGGGTCTATAAGGACAATCCCGGCGCGACGTATCCCGCGAACGGGGTCATCGAGGCCGAGCTCCGGTTCCCGAGCCAGCCGGCGCCGAACAACATCTTCCTCGTGTTCGACAAGAGCACCGAGCCGCTCCAGTTCTTCGGCGAGAAGGTAGTCGTGGAAGGCGAAAAGGTGCTCTGCGTCAATGCCACGAGCGGCAAGTTCCGCGTTGGCTTCACCGGCAGGGGCAGGACGGTGATCGTCAGTGACGAGAGCTAGCGTCCACGGCCGTCCCGGCGCGGCGTCGCGCCGGGCGCAGCTCCAGATCAGCTTCCACTTCATCTTCGCCATGGTGGGCGGCTTCCTCTTCCTCCTCTTCTTCTTCATCCTCATCAGGAGCATCGTGACGACGAGCCAGGAGGGCGATGCGCGCGGCCTCAGCTTCAAGGTCGAGTCCGTCGTCAGGACCGCGGCGACGACGCCTGACACCTTCACCGTGACGCGGTTGCCGACGAACGACTACCGCTTCGTCTGCGACAGGGACGCCGACGGCGTGTTCAGCTACGTTCAGGTCGGCCGCTCGGACGTCGCGGACCAGCACGCGCTCGACCGCGTCCCGGTCTTCGCGCCGCGCAGCGTCGAAGGGGATGAGCTCTTCACCCTGACGCGGACCTGGGAGGCGCCCTTCCCCGTCGGCGGCCTCATGGTCGTCGACAACAACCGGACGCGCTACGTCATCGTGGACACGCCCGGCGCCCTGGCGCGGCAGGAGCCGCAGGCTTTCATCGAGGAGCAGAACCTGGAAGGCTTCAACATGCAGCCCTTCAGCATGGCGGAGCTGAGCGGCTACCCCGACACGGGCTTCGACCGCTACCGCTTCATCCTCTTCAACGGCGACCCCGCGAGCATCCCCATCGGCATCAGGGGCAAGAGCACGGCGCTCGTCGTGCGGCGCAACGGCGAGGGCGGCACGCTCACCTTCTACGACGAGCTCGGCACCGGGCTCCCGTCCGCGACTGCGAGCAAGGTCGTGTATTACGGCGACGCCATGCTCCTCGGCGCAATCTTCAGCCATGACGTGCGCAGCTTCCTGTGCGACCGCGCCAAGGCGTACGAGCGCCTCGACGGCGCCCTCCTCATCCTGCAGCGACGGCTCGCCGGCATCGTCGCCCAGCCGCCGAGCCCGCAGCCAGAGGAATGGAGCGACTGCAGGACGCTCTACACTTCAGCAGCGAGTCTGCTCCAGGCCTTCAAGGACGACCCGACCGGCTCGTTCGCCGCCGCGGCCGCGAGCACGCCCAGCAGTCCCCTGCCCGCGCTCGAGCAGCTCAACCGGCGCCTGCTGAACAAGAGGGGATGCCCGCTGGTGTACTGAAGAGAACCTGCTGAACAGAACCGATGCGGAGAACCATGAGGAGACCGATGGGACGACATGCGAGGACGGTGGGTGGAGGCGTGACGCGTCGCGGCCAGATACAGTTCGGCGAATCCCTCATGGTCGTCATCATCCTCGTCTTCATCATGATCATCGGCATGGTCTTCTACTTCAGCGTCTCGCGCGGTTCCATCCAGGAGGAGCTCTCCTACCAGGAGGACATCGGTGCGGTGACGCTGGCGAAGAACGTGCTCGCGCTCCCCGAGGTGAGCTGCGGCCGCTTCGCGGCGCGTGGACCGACCTGCATCGACGAGCTCAAGCTCCGCGCGCTCGCTGGCATCCTCTCAGAGACCAATCCTGACACCCAAGACATCAGGAACTACTACGGGGACCTCTTCGGCAGCGCGACCATCAAGGTGCACATCCTTGACCTCGAGGCGGGGACGAGCGAGGTCGTGCCGCTCTACAGCCACCGTCCCGCGACGAACCTGACCGAGAGCCGCCAGTTCATCTTCTCCACGATCTACGACCCTGTCAAGGACCGGCAACGGCTCGCCTACCTGAACGTGACGCGCTACACGCGGGGGGCGTCATGACGTCCATCCCGGTCTCGACGCCCCTCCCACACGTCGGGCGGCGGCGCGGCCAGGCGGAGATGATTGGCCTCGTGCTGATCGTCGTCATCCTCGCCATCGGTTTCCTCCTCTACATCAAGTTCAGCTTGGAAGGCGAGTCGAACGCGTTCCGCCAGGATTTCGAGACGAGCCAGCTCGGACAGAGCTTCGTCACGAGCCTCGTCCAGAGCGAGATGGCCTGCGGTACAGAACCGGAGAGCGTCGAGAAGGTCGTGCAGGACATCGCTCGCGGCACGACGCGGTGCGACGGCCTGTCCACGACCGAGGCCCGGCTCCAGGCGCATCTCGCCGCCGCCTTCACCGCCACGCACGAGCTCTGGGGGCGGAACTACAACCTCAGCCTCGTCAGGAGCGCCGGGGGCGACGAGGAGCTCCTCGACCCTGTCCAGCTCCCCCCCTTGACGAGCCCGCTCTATGAGGGGAGGGTGTGTGGCCAGCGCACGCCGGGCGTGACGCTCGACCACCAGCGCATCGAGCTCTACCCCAATCCGGGCCGCGTCGAGCTCCGGCTCTATCTCTGTCCGTGAGGACGCTCGCCGTCGGGGCGCGGCCACGATTCTTCCGATGCTGCCGGGCGACGCAAAACACATATAAACGCGGCTTCTGCTTTCCTCCTCATGGCGGGAAAGGGCGTCGTCGAGATGAGCATCGTGGTCAGGACGGCCTTCATCGTGGTGGGCTTCCTCATCCTCCTCTACTTCGTGCTCAGGCTGCAGGGGGCGCTCTGATGGCGCGGCGCGGCCAGTCTGAATGGCAGCTCATCGTCATCGTCGCCGTCTTCGCCGTCGTCGCCGTCCTGACCGTGCTCATCCTCATCCGGATAAGCAGGGGCGCGAACGACACCT
>CAZSAS010000041.1:0-6809 GCA_964604855.1 uncultured Methanosarcinales archaeon | reverse complement strand
GGCAAGGGATGTACGGCTGACGCTTAGGGATACAATGAGAGATTTGAAAGTAAGGAAAACGCCTCCGTCCGGATTCCCAGAGGCGAAGCCGATGGGCGCCAGCAACCGCAGGTTGCTGAGCGTGAACCGGAGGTTCAATGCGAAACGAGGATTATGGGGATTGCAAATCCCCAGAACGCCTCCGTCCGGATTTGAACCGGAGACCTGTCGGTTAACAGCCGACCGCTCGAACCAGGCTAAGCTACGGAGGCAGGGTCACTTCGTTCTCAGCCTCCGAATGGCAAGCAATCGGAGGCAGCTCGTGGCAGGGACTGCAGGACGTTTATAAAGCTTACTCACTGGCCACGCCCGGAAAACCCTTATAAGGGTCCCTCTCTCCACTCACCGCATGCAGAAGGAAGTGGCGATTGACCAACCGAGCAGCGACGCGGTCATCAACATCTGTCTCGACACGCTCGGCAAGCGCAAGCAGGCGCTCGTCTTCTGCAGCACGAAGCGCGGCGCCGAATCCCAAGCAGAGCGGCTCGCGCAGAGCGTCAAGACGAGGAGCATGGAGCTGCTCAACCTCGCCGAGACGGCGCGCACGACCCTGCCCTCGCCGACCAAGCAATGCGTCCGCCTCGCCCGCTGCCTCGAGAAAGGCATCGCCTTCCACCACGCGGGCCTGCACGGCAAGCAACGCGAGCTCATCGAGACGAAATTCCGGGAAGGCACGGTCAAGGTCATCTGCTCGACACCCACCTTGGCGATGGGGCTTGACCTGCCCGCCTTCCGCGTCGTCATCAGGGACCTGAAACGCTACACCGACCGCGGCATGGCCGACATTCCCGTCCTGGAATACCACCAGATGGCCGGCCGGGCCGGCCGCCCGGGCATGGAAGACTGGGGAGAGGCCATCATCCTCGCCGAGAACGAGGACCAGAAAGAGACGCGCACCGAGCAGTACCTCCGCGGCGAGCCGGAAGAGATCTATTCCAAACTGGCGGTCGAGCCCGTGCTCCGGACGTATGTGCTCAGCCTCATAGCCGCCGACTTCGTCACGACCCGGAACGGGCTGTACGGCTTCTTCAGCAAGACCTTCTACGCCAAGCAGTACGGCGACACGGCAAAGCTGAATTCCATCCTCGACGCCATGGTGCACCGCCTCCAGGAATGGGGCTTCCTCGCCGACGCCAGGAGCGAGGAGCACGGCGGCTTCGTCAGCGCGAACCAGGTGCGGGACGGCACGCTCGCGGCCACGCCTCTCGGCAAGCGCGTCGCCGAACTCTACCTCGACCCCTACACGGCCCAGTTCCTAATCACGTGCTTGAAGCGCGCGACGGACAAGGGCATGCACGACTTCGCCATCCTCCACATGGTGAGCAGCTGCCTCGAGCTCCGCCCCTGGCTCCGGCCCCGCGTCCGGGAGCTGGACACGCTCCTCGAACGCACCAACCAGTACCTCTCCGAATTGTTAGCGCCCGAACCCGTCCAGTATTCCCCGGAGTACGAGGACTTCCTCATGACGCTGAAGACCGCGCTCTTCTTCCAGGACTGGGTCGAGGAAGTGCAGGAGGATGCCCTGCTCGAGACCTTAGGCATCGCGCCCGGCGAGGTGCGGACGAAGCTCGAACGCGCCGACTGGCTCGTCTACGCCAGCGAGGAACTGGCGCGCATGCTCAACCTCCAGATGTTCCGGACGCCCCTCGCGAAGATGCGATTGCGGCTCAAGCACGGCGCGAAGGAAGAGCTCCTCCCCCTGCTCCGGCTGAAAGGCATCGGCCGCGTCCGCGCGCGCAAACTGTACAACGCGCGCATCAAGGGCATCGAGGACGTGAAGCACGCCGACTACACGACGTTCGCCGCGCTCATCGGGAAAGCGACCGCGCTCAACGTGAAGAAGCAGGTGGGGCAGGACCTTGCGCCCGAGAAGGTGCAGGTCAAGACGGGCAAGCGCAAAGGCCAGAAGAGCGTGAAGGATTACTAGTGGTTGTTGTGCGGCGTGAAGTCGATGATAGGGATGGGATCTCCACGGACTTCGTAGAGCTCTTGAAGATACCGCTCGTCGAGATGCGGGAAGCTCTGCTCTGTCAGTATGACGCCGTTTCCTGCCATGATTGAGAGGAATTCTTCAGCTAGCCACGCTCCAGGGTAGATGACGTTGATGCTCTCAGATCCGTATTCGTCATGATCTGCGATGTGCGGTCGGAATGTGCCAGTAATCATGTTCGTTCGCGTCCGTTCGATACGTTCGAAACCTTCACCGCTACAGTGAGGATAGGGAGTCATGAAAATGACATGTCGGGGCACGCCTTCTTTTTCATAGTCGATGCCCGTGGTGAAGGTTTTCTCGTGAGTCCCGCCAGTGTCGTACAGGTCATCTCCGGTCACAACAATCCTGTCAGTGAGACCCTGGTAGTTCACTTCTGAAGCCCGTTCGCTTCGCAAGGCTTTGGGATCATTCGGTCTGAGTCGCACCTTTCTGTTCTTGACGACCCCGGCTTTCTCGAATCCAATATACCTCTTGAGTCGGTCGATGAGTGGCCACGCCCCTCTGTCAAAGCCCATGAAGACGACATTCGAACCCTTATCGCCAAAATCCAGGAGTTCGCCGTCTTCGGTCTTCAAGGGGTAAGTTGTGAGGAAATGCGAAAAGAGGATGAACGGGTCGAGATTGAAGAAATGTCCTTCGGCAGTTCCGTAACTGTTCGCTATGCACGCGCGTGTGTTCTCCTCGTTGTGGACCGAGGCGGTGGTGAGACTCTGGGCGTACCTGCTTATGAAGTCAATGTATACTTGGAGTGAGAACGCTTCACCTCGCATCTCACGAAGCTTGTCCCAATGCTTCAGATCATCAGGATCTTCGATCGGACCTTCTGGTCTGTCCTCGTAGGTAAGGGGATCCTCATCTTGTCGCGCACCCCAGAGCGGGAATGCTGCGTAATGGACTTCTCTTGCACCATAGGCGGTGACTGCGCTTGCGGTCAGGGCGAGACGGGTCCATGCCCGTTCGTTCGGATTGACTTTACTCGTGAGGCTGTCGACGAGAATGACTCTTTTGCCTTTCACTAAGCCGGTCTCGAGAAGCTTCGGAAGGTATTCTCCGCAGGAGAAGGTCTTGTGCCGTATGACGCGGTTCAGTCGTCGTTGTTCAGGGCTTCCCGTCTTGTCAGCGATGAAATTTCCTATGTATTTGACCAGGCCATCATTTGCTCTAAGAGGAAGAACTAGGACATCGTCGATTGATGCGCCCCCCATACTAGATTTTCAGGTATTGAGAGATGCTATATAAGTATTGCTCTTCCTGAGTGAAGAATCGGAAGATTTCCGGCTTTTGTGGCGGGTTTCCGGCCTTGTCGCAGCCGTTACCTTTATAAATGAACCGGGGTTCTCGCCCCTCATCGCGGAGAGGAAGCGCGGTCCCCCGCCCTCGGCGGCCAGGGCTTCGCTTCGCTGGATGCGGAGACAGGTTTCTCTCGTCCATTCCGTCAACGGAAGGTGAACATATGGCACGCATGCATTCCAGGAAGAAAGGCAAGAGCGGCAGCACCCGCCCGGCCCAGGCGACCAAGCCGAGCTGGATGGGGCGCAAGCCGAAAGAGGTCGAGATGCTCGTGGTGAAGTACGCCAAGGAAGGCAAGCCCTCGAGCCGGATCGGCCTCCATCTCAGGGACGAGTACGGGGTGCCGAGCGTCAAGCTCGTCACGGGCAAGAGCATCAGCCAGATCCTGAAGGAGAAGAAGCTCCGGCCAGAGCTGCCCGAGGACATGATGGCGCTGATGCGCAAGGCCGTCCTCATCAGGAAGCACCTGGCGGAGAACAAGAAGGACATGCCGGGCAAGCGCGGCCTGCAGCTGACCGAGAGCAAGATCTTCCGGCTCGCCAAGTTCTACAAGCGGACCGGCGTCCTGCCAGAGAGCTGGAAGTACGACCCGGAGAAGATCAAGCTCCAGGTGGAGTAGGATTTTTAAACGATTTCCGATTAACTCTTTGTATTCGGGGCTATAGTGTAGCAGCGTCTCGTGACCCTGGGGCACGAGGGGTCTCGCTTCGCTCGAGCCCCTAAACGGATTCATCGGGGCTATAGTGTAGCTTGGTATCACAGGCGGTTCGGGGCCGCCTAACCGGGGTTCAAATCCTCGTAGCCCCAGTTCATTTCTTACTTGCAGAAGCTATCTTGTCAAACAAAGCTGGCAGCTTGCTCGCCGGGATGCCGCTGAACGCCACGCGGAGCAGGTTGCCCGGCAGGGCGATGACGCCGACGCCATCCTTGAGCAGGGCCTGCCGGACGTTCTCAGCATCCAAGCCCTTCGCCAGCCGGAGGCACATGAAGTAGCCAGAATTGAAAGGGAGGGGGGTGAAGAGCTTCCCGTACTCCTTCTCCTCCAGGACCTTTTTCACCGTGGCATATCTCGTTTTGAGGGTATCGAATTTCTGGAGCTTTTCTTCTTGATGCTTCGGGTCCCTGAGCGCTGCCAGGATGAGGCTCTGGGAATGATGCGGCGCATTGCTCACCGTGGCCCTGACCGTACCTGCGGTCTTTGCTTCTAAGGCTTGTAATCCTGCTTGTGAAAGGCTCTTGCCGCCGTAGGTGAGGAAGCCGACCCGGAAGCCCCAGGCGAATTCCTCCTTCGACGCGCCGTCCACCTTCACCGCCACGAGGTTCTCGTGCAGCTCCGCGAGCGCAGCGAACAGGCTCTCCTGCGCCACGCCTTCCTCATACACGAGCCCGTAATAGGCGTCATCAAGGATGACCAGGATCGGGCCTCGTTCCGCAGCCTCCTTCAAGGCCCCCACGATCCGCTCCGCCTCTTGCTCAGTCGGCGTGTAGCCAGTGGGATTGTTCGGGAAATTGAGCAGGACGGCCTTCTTGCCCGGCCCTTCCAGCGCGCTCTTGAGGCCCTGCACGTTGAAACCGCCTTCCGTGAACATCGGGAACGGGGCCAGCTCCGCTCCGCAGCCATGCCCGAGGATCAGCCCATAATTCGGCCAGTACAGGTCGGGCAAGATAATCGTGTCGCCAGGATCGAGGAAGAGCGTGCCGGCCACGCTCAGGGCATGGGTGAGGCCAGCCGTCACCACTGGCAGGCTCGTCGCCGCCGTCAATGAGGGATTCTTCGCCTTCATCTCGGCCTTCCACGCCTCCCGCAGCCCCTTGACGCCGGATCCCGGAGCGTAAGGATACGCGTCTTTCGGGACGAGGAGCAGGTTCTTCCCTATCGCTTCGAGCCGCATCGGCTCCCCATCGTCGTCGTACGCGATGCCCACGCTCGCGTCCAGCGCCGCGCCTTTCGCGTCCGCGGCCTGCTGGAGGATGCCCCTGACCGGCCAGTACGCGGCCTTCCCCTTCGCGGAGAGCAGGCGCAGGACCGGCTGCGGCAGGGCCTTGTTCAGCTCCTCAGCTTGCGGGTCGAGCGCCATGCGCTTCGGGTTTCTCCTTACGAGTATAAAACCTTTGTGCAAAAGGGACTTAAAGGGCACGGGGACTCCCGAACCCATGATCCGGAAGGCGCTTGCCGCCGCCACGCTCGTCACCGCCCTGAGCCAGATGCCTGGCGCCTTTTCCGCTCAGGGCGCGCTCGCTCCTGGCACTGTCGAGGCGACGATAGCGGGGCCGGCGCTCGACCTCTCCAGCGAGCGCTACCAGGTCGATATGTCGCTCCGGGTGCCGCCCTTTGACATTTTCAGGGCTTTCCACTTCCTCTACGTGACCGTGGATGTCAGAGGCGGGGTCGGGGACGGGAAGGTCGATCTCGATGTCTATCGGAGTGACGACATCGTCTGCACTGTCAGCGGCACGTACGACCAGGCCGGCGCCTTCCACCTCACCTCAGAACGGGGCCGGAAACGGACAGCGATCGACGGAACGTTCGACGGGATCGAGGCGCAGCTCACCGCAAAGGCGACCGACCATCGGAAACCCAATCCGACGGACTACACTGCACAGGTACTCCGGACACGCTGGGATTCCCAGGATGGGCAGCGGGTCTTGGCGGTGGAGTTCGCGTACTGGCAGAAGGGCAAGGAGAAGCGGGAGACCAGGACGGCCTATCTCCTGCCAGACGAACGCCGCGTAGCGCGCCTCGGTCCGGGCTAGCGTTCGAGCGCCATGTTGTGCGCCTCGATGTAGAACGCGATGAATTCTTTCCAGTCGCACAGCTCGGTGAGCTCCTTCGCGCTGATCTTGCTCTGGACACGGTCCGTGTGGCTGATGCGCGTGAACTCCATGAGGCGGCATGCGAAGTCCTCCACGACCTTGTCCGGGTCCTGCTTGTGCCGGTGGAGCACCTCGATGCCAGGGTTCGTCTTTGGCAGGTAGGGCTCGATGAAGCGTCCGAAGCCCGCCAGGTCGGTCGTGAGCGCCGCGACCCCCATCGCCGCGGTCTCCAACGGCGTGTAGCCCCAAGGCTCGTAATAGCTCGGGAAGAGCCCGAGATGGGTGCCGGCGATGGCGTCGTAATACGGCAGGTTGACCAGGCCGTCGTTCCCGTCGAGATAGACGGGCTGGACGATCACCTTGACCTTGTCCTCCTCCCGGTTCTGCAGCCCGGCGGCCATGAGCGCCCGGACGAGCTCGTTGCTCCCCTCGTCCTTGAGGTAGTTCGTGCACAGGGGCGGGTTGCCCTGGCGCTTGAACTGGAGCATGTCCTTCTTCATGCCCTGGAGGAACTCCTTCGTGAACAGGGTGCCACCCGTGACGTCCTTCTGCGCGAGGAAGTCATACAGGACCTTCTTGAGGATGCTGTCCGCGTTGAACTGGATGTAGTTGGTGATGTGGTGGTAGTAGTTCTTGTTCTCGAGCAGCTCGACCTTCACCCCGGCGTGTTCCA
>CAZSAS010000040.1:0-6921 GCA_964604855.1 uncultured Methanosarcinales archaeon | reverse complement strand
CCGAAGGGAGACTTCTCCTCGGGACAGGAAAAGCCGCGCATCTCGCAGATCTCCGTGCCATCGCGCACAAGCACGGACGCCGCCTGGAGCTCTTGGCATCCGAGGAGCGGCCAATCACCTGGGACGGAGAGAGAAAGGACGAGTACCGAATCTATGAACTCGTTGCCTGTCCTTAGAAGACCCGCAGGTAGTTCATGTCCACGAGCAGATTTATATATTCCTTTCCATCAGGGCACCACATGGAATACTTGTGGCTCGTCTTCGCGCTCCTCCTCACCTTCTTCATCCTCGGCGAGCGGATATCACTCAAGGCGGGCATCGGCGCCGCCCTCGGGGTGGCGAGCGGCATCCTTATCGCGCTGGGATGAGCGCCAGAGAGGGGAAAAAGTTAAATAGCGCGGGAGAGGGGCGAGGTGATATGGTGAAATTTGACGTGAAGGCATTCACCCTCACGTGTGGCATCACGTGGGGACTTTTCGTGCTCTTCCTCGGCTGGGCAGCGATGCTGGGCTGGGGCACCGGCTTCACGGGGGCGCTCGGCTCGCTCTACATCGGGTACAACGCAACCTTCCTCGGCAGCGTCATCGGGCTCGTGTGGGCGTTCTTCGACGGCGCGATCGGCGGCCTCATCTTCGCGTTCGTCTACAACGCGTTCGCGAAGTAAGCCCGTGGCAAGCGGATATTCGAAGGAAGCGACGCGCACGGCGTATGCACGGGTCGCGTGGCTCTACGACGCCTGGGGCGCGTTGACCGAGACGAAGGCCTTGAAGCGCGTGCGCCAGCTCGCCGCCGTCAAGGACGGAGAAGCCGTCCTCGAGGTCGCGGTCGGCACCGGCAGGAACTTCGCGCGTATCGTCGCCGCGAACCCGCACGGCCGGAACGAGGGGATCGATCTCTCACCGGCGATGCTTGCGCGGGCGAAGCGGCGGCTCAGGGGCGTCCGCTCCGCCGATCTCCTGATCGGGGACGCGTACCGGCCGCCGTACGCGTCGGCCTCATTCGACGTCGTCATCAACACCTATATGCTCGACCTGCTTCCGGAAGGAGATCTCGTCGAGGTGCTGCGCGGCTTCCGGCGCGTCCTCAGGCCCGGCGGCCGCCTCGTCCTCGCGACGATGGCTCCCGGCAAAAGGTGGTACAGCAGGTTCTGGAATCTGCTCGCGCGCCACGCGCCCGCGCTCCTCACCGGCTGCAGCCCGACGGATCCCGTTCCGGCCCTGGAAGCGGCGGGTTTCCGCGACATCCGTAAGGAGTACCTGACCCAGTGTACCTTCCCCTCGTTCGTCCTCTCGGCGAAACGATGAGGGAAGCATGTCGCAGGTTCACAGGAACATGCGCTGGTACTCAGAGGACTAAAGGAAAGTTCTCTGATAGTTCATGTAGATTGCGCGCGCCACCTCTTCGGGCGTGAGTCCCTTCTCCTTCGCGATGACCTCGACGGCGTGCCTGACGTTCTGCGGCTCGTTCCGCTCGCCCGCGATAGGCGAGAGGTAGGGCGCGTCCGTCTCGGTCAGCAGTTGCTGGCTCGGCACCATGCGCGCGACGAGCTGGAAATGCTGGAGCCGGTTCGCGTTGCTCGTCACGGTGAGGGGCAGGCCGAGGTCGACCGCTCTCTGGATGAGCTTCTTCCCGCCGCTGAAGCAGTGCAGGACCGCGTTCTTGTGTTTCGTATCTTCAAGGATGTCGAGCACGAGCTTCTCCGCCTTCCGTGAATGGATGATCACCGGTTTCTTGATGGCGTTCGACAATTGAAGTATCCTAGTGAAGTTCTCCACCTGGTGCTGCTCGTCGTCGCTGTATTTAAGGTCGATGCCGACCTCGCCGATGGCAGCAATCTCCTTCGCGTGCTCCCTGATGAATCTGAGGGTGTCGTCGACGCTGACAGAATGCCGGTCGAAGTCGTCGTCCTGCTCGTCGTGCACCTCGACGTTCGGCGCGTTCAGCGGGTAGAGCCCGAGCGCGGCCTTGACGATGTCGTACTTGGCAGCGAGCTCAAGCGTCCGCTTGTTGCTCGCGTGGTGCACGCCCTGACTGATGATCCCGACGACGCCGACGTTCCGGGCGCGCTCGATGACTTCCTTGAGGTCTTTCGAGAAGTGCGGGAAGTCCAGGTGCGCGTGCACGTCGACGAGGAGCATGGGCTCCCGAGAAGGGGAGCGGTTTAAATGCATTGCGCCCCTGTTGCTCGAGCGCCACCGTCGCTTCCCCTCTCCCTCTGGTCGAGGTCCAAACGGCGCCTCGCGATTATGGCTCCTTCGTCGCCATGCTCGGCGCCGGTCTTCTCTCAGGACGGTGGCGGCGTGGAAGAAAGAGGGGGCTTATTTCTCCTTCCGCAACTTCTTGAAGGTCTCGATGAGGTCGACCATGTACTTGCCGTCCTCGAGGCTGTAGACGAGCGGCTCTCGCTCCTTGAAGAGGTGGACGAGGTCGAGCTGGTACTGGCCCGGCTTGAGCACCTTGATGCTCTCGATGTCGAGAATGACTGGCTTGTCACGGTCGATCTCGTTGCCGATGATGTCGTAGACGTCCTCCTCTATCTGCTCGCGGTCCTTCCTAGACAGCTTGAGCCGCTTCTCCTCCTTGAGGAACTCGGCCTTCTCCTGCTTCACGTAGAAGAAGAGCTTGCCGCCGCAGGCGGAGCATCCCTTGAGGATCTCGTTGCTCCCGTCCTCGTAGAATTCCCCGCACTTGACGCACTGGTGCGGCATCTTATTTCTTCCTCTTCCGCTTCACGTCTTGCGTGAGGAGCTGGATCTTGTCGGGATCCTTCCTGATCTCCTTGACGATGGTTGCGGGGCCGATGATGGTGAGCCCGCGGCGGTCGCCGAGGAGGAAGTCGAAGAACCGGTTCTTGAGCTTCTGGAAGAAGGCCTGGTCCTGCTTGCTCGTCACGTCGAGCGGGCTGATCTCGATGCCCTTGAAGGAGGCGCTGATCTCTTCCATGGTGCGCTTTATGAGCACGGCCTCCTCTTCCGATCGCAGCTTCCCCTCGAGCAGGATGATCTTCTCGTCCTTGACGATCGCGAGGAGATGTTCCACCCGGGCCTCGCTGGACAGGCCTTCGATGTCCGCATAGGGTACATATTGGAGCGTGAGCATATTCCTCATCCTCTTCTTGGGTGCCATAGCTACTTGCGTTTGAGCGCTTTCTTCCGGAGCTCAAAGAGCTTCTCGTAGAGCCCGTCGAGCGCATCCCCCATCTTGGCGCTGATCCCGATGACATCGTATTGCGGGAAGGCCGCCTGGACGTGCTTCAGGTCGAACTTCTTCAGGTCCGACTTGTTCGCGACGAGCAGCACGGGAATCTTGCGCGCCTCGAGGTTGCCGATGATGGTGATGTTGACCTGGGTGTAGGGGTCTTTCGTGCCGTCGAGGACGACGATGACCGCATCCATGTCGTCGAGCCACTTGATCGCGTCGATGACGCCCTTCGTAGCCTCTTTGGCGCGCCCTTTCGCCTCAGTCGCCTTCATCCCGGCCTTGATGAACTCCTCGTAGTCGATCTTGGTCGCGATGCCGGGGGTGTCGACGAGCGAGAAGGTGAGCTCCTTGCCGTCGCGCTTGATCGTGATCTGCTCTTTGATCTGGACCTCGCGAGTCTCGTGCGCGATCTTCGAGGCCCGCCCCATCTCTTCGCCGAGCCAGTCCTTGCAGATCTTGTTCGCCAGGGTGGTCTTGCCGCCGTTCGGCGGACCGTACAGCCCGAGCTTGACCTCACCCTTCTCCTGAAAGAGGTCCTTGAAGAAGCGATTGAGAAGTCTCTTGAAGACATTAATCATGCGGTCCACCTACCGATTGTCCCCCCCGCGCAGGGAGTATATAAAGATTGCGATTCGCGTCCCGACGGCCAACGACCCGACGCTCACTCCTCCTGTGTCACGGGACAGTTCCGGTAGGTGAGGCCCTTGGCCGCGCACGTCCTGTTGATGTAGATGTCCCCCCACATGTTCTTTCGGATGATGATCTTCGGCGTGCTCATGCTCTCGTTGACGAGCAGCCGCGGCTCCCCCGTCGGCGAGAGCGAGACGTTGACGCTGAGGAAACGGATATACTCCTCTCCGTTGGAGCGGATGACGAGGGTGTCCTTTCCCTCGAGCGTGACATTGTAGTCTTGCCCGTTGAGCGCCACGGGGATCTCGAACTCGCGACCGTAGCCGGGACGGACACGGGAAGCGAGGAGGAGCTCGCGCTCTATCTTGTCCGCGAGCTGGATGTAGAGGTCACGCTGGTTCGCCTGCTGCTGCTCGACGATGCGCTCCTGGATGATGTAGGCGAAGCCCATGAAGACGAGGATGAGGAACCCGAGGAGTACGATGAATTCCACCCCGCTCTGTCCCTTGCGCATCGTGTTCCCCTCTAGCCGTAATGTTCCTGAATCAGCACGTATCCTGTCTGGCTCGCGGTGAAGCGGAAGCTCGCCTGTCCGCTGTGGGGCTCGCGCAAGAAGACGGTCCCGTCCTTCCCGGTCCCGTTGGCGAGCGCAACATCATCGATGAAGAACACGGCCTCTGTCCGCCCCGACGCAGTGTCATAGCTAAAGACTATCTCCGAACCGGAGTCTGAGATGTTGAAGCCGCGGATGTTCTCCGGAAGCATGACGTCGAGCTTGAGCCAGGTCCCGGCGCCTTGCGCGAGCACTTCACGGGAGCGATCGATCACCTCTTCGCCGATCTTCGCATATTGCGCGCCGGAGAGCGTCGCCTGGCCGGCCTGCGTGTAGGTGTAGAAGAAGTAGATGCCGGGCAAGAGGACTGCGATGGCGAAGGCGACGAGCATGACGTGCTCGAGGCTCATCTGCGCCGCGCGCCCCTCCCTTCCGGATAGCAATCCCATCATACTCCCTCATGCTCACCCGCATTTCGTCCTGCACGTGCCGGTGCAGCAGGTCAGCCCGGCATCGCAGGTGCCCCCTGGCAGGCAGCAGGACTGCCCGTCAGCTCCGCACGCGACACACGACGGGTCTTCGCCATCGGTCAGGCCGTCGCAGTTGTTGTCGATCCCGTCACTGCAGTCCTCCCCGTCGTCATAGTTGCCCTTGATAATTGCATCCAGGCGGTCGACGTCGGCCATGTCGACGATGCCGCTCCCGTCCACGTCGCACACCTTGCCGAGCGGGCAGGCGTCGCCCCCGGCGACGCCTTTGAGGGTGTAGGTGTCGGTGCTGTCGAGCAGACCGTCATCATCGTAATCGTAGGCGGCATAGTAGGGCATGCAGGTCACGTTGAGAGAGGCGCTCGCCTCGTTCCCGCCGAGGCAGGCGCGGTAGGTGAAGAGGCCCTCGCTGGACGGTGCGGTGAAGAGGCAGGAGAGCCACGCCGCTTCTCCCGGCAAGGGAGCGCCCGGGTCCGGCTGGAAGGTGCAGGTCGGCATCGTCATCCCGCCCTGGCAGAAGTAGCAGGCCGCGGGACAGAGGAGGACGCTCACGCTGTCATGATAGACGAGGCCGTCGAGGGCCATCAGCTTGGCGGTGACCGAGGCGTTCGCCGCCGTCACGTTCGGTTGCAAGACGAGGAGGACCGTGCATGCGCTGTCGAGCTCGTCGATGTCGCCGTCGCAATCATCATCCTTCCGGTCGGCACACAGTTCGGGAGCGCCGGGGTGGATGCTTGCGTTCGTGTCGTCGCAGTCGGCTGGGCCGCAGCCGCCGCCGGTGGCATTGTAGCCGTCATTGTCGGCGTCGACGCAGCTGGGGAGCTGGTGCTTGCCGAAGTCGACGGTATAGTTCTGCCCGAGCGCGACAGCGAGCGTGACGAAGGAGGGCGTCGTGTTCCGGTATCCTGAAGGGTCGGTTCCGGTCACGCCGTAGAGGCCTGCCGCATCGACGCAGAAGGCGTACTCGCCGGTGCTGTTCGTCATCATGCCGCTGCCGTTCAGGACGACCGTCGCGCCGGAGAGGACCGCTTCGAAGAGCCCCTTCGTGCCATCCTCGTTCGTATCGTTGAAGACGAGACCGCCAATCCTGCTCAAGCCGTCATCGACCCCGCCGACACAGTCATCATCGATGCCATTGCACATCTCGGCGGCGCCGGGGTGGATGCTTGCGTTCGTGTCGTCGCAGTCGGCTGGGCCGCAGCCGCCGCCGGTGGCATTGTAGCCGTCCCCGTCAGCATCCGTGCAGGAGGTGCAGGCCCCGTTGTCCCAACCTGCCGGGCCGCAGACCGAGAGAGCGCATGCCTTGCCTGTATCGACTCCGAGCTGGCAGCCGGTCGCGTTGCACGCGTCGGTCACGCCCGCAGGCAGGTACCAGCATTCCTGGCCATACTCCCCAGGGACGGGGCAGCGATCGGTGCCTCCGTCGGTAGGGCATCCCCAGCCGCTTCCCGTGCAGATGTTGCCTGATGGCAGGACATAGACGCACTGCCGGGACGCACCGGTCCCTTGGATCGTTCCGCTCCCGACGCAAGGAGAGGCCAGACCGACATCCTGTGAATCATAGGCGCATTGCTGCGCGACGCAATCGCCGTTGTAGAAGCACAACTGATCGATGGCGTACGGCTGGCAGTCATCGGTGTTCACGCAGTTCGGCGAGATCCAGGGGCCGACGACCTCCTCTATCCCGACCGTGTTCCCGTTCCCGGCGACAAAACGGAGGGTGAGACGTCCGCCGTGGGCGTCTGCCGCGTAGATCGTGCCGTCGCTTGGATCGCCGAGGCCGGAAAGGTTCACTTCGTCAGTGAAGAATATCTCTTCTGTGGGGCCGTAGGGCGTGTCGTAGCTGATGATGAGCTCCGACCCGTCCATGCTGGTCGACAGGTTCGTCACAGTTCTGGGGACGAGGACGTCGAGCGTGATCCAGGAGCCTTTGCCTTGCGCCATGGTCTCGATGGCGGTGGCGAGCACTTCCTCGCCGAGCTTGTCGTACTGCGTCGCGGCGAGCCCTGCAGCGCTGCTTTGGCTGTAGGTGTAGAAGAAGTAGATGCC
>CAZSAS010000039.1:0-6962 GCA_964604855.1 uncultured Methanosarcinales archaeon | reverse complement strand
GAAGATACTGAGCCACTTCAAGCGGCAGCGGGAAGCCGAGCTCAAGCCGCTCAGCGACCGCAAGATCCGGCAGCTGACTGAAGAGATCTTTCTGGAAGATTAGGGGGCGCTTCGATGGACCCCGCGCCCGTCTCCCGCATCCACTACCTTATCCACCCGCTCTACGCCATCGACGATCAGCGGGAAGAGACCGTCGGCTTGATCGATCGCATCCTCGCCGAATCTTTCTCGTGGCGATGGTTCCCCAACCAGCTCGTCATCCTCGACCTTGCCGGTCCCGACGGGGCCTTGCAAAGGGTGCGGCGAGTGGACATAGACGAGTATCGTCAGGCCTTGCACGATTATTACGCACAGGCCGCGCGTCTCGTTCGGGAACTGACGACCGGCGGCACGCCCTTCTTCCACGGTGTCCCCTTCGAGCTTGTCCCGCGACGTGGCTACCGGTTCAGTCCCGAGTTCCGCGAGTTCGCCACGGCCTTCACCCCAGACCATCAGCAGGACATCACCGTCGTCGGGCATGGCGCCTACAACGGGTCGTGTGTCCAGACACGGAGCGAGAACCTAGCAGAAGCCGTACGGTTCGAATGGGGGATGCAACCAGCGTTCGAGCTCGGCGTCGTGCTTCCTGACGAGAGAAAACGATAAAAACCCGCGCGTCCACCGCGTCCTGAGCATACATCCCGCAACGCTTCTCGACACCTATATGCGGTCACACGGCTACCGTATCGGCGACCCCGCGAGAAACACGAGGGTCCTGCGTTTCAGCGCCCTCTCCGCCGTCGATGGCCAACCCCCACGCACCGATTTCCAGGTCATCCGCGAGGAGGTCGGCGAGGGGAGCCTCCTCACGGTCTTCACCTCTCCTGATGAGCGGTCGCGGCAACAGGTCTATCTCTGGTACGGCAGACGTGATTTCGAGAGGACCTTCGCCGAACGCGGTGACCCTGCCGTCGTGGACGGCCTGTGCGGCCTTCTCACCGGAACAGGTTCATGAAGAGGAGCTTGAGCAACTGGTCGCGGTCGCGGCAGAGCTCGATGTTCTTCGCGAGGAACTTGTCCTGCATGACGTCGCGCACCCAGTTCGAGAAATCGTTCCGGGCGTCGTTCACGTGATGTGCGTAGACGTGCGGCTCTATGGTCTGGAGCTCGGCGAAGAGCTCCTCGACGCTGGCGAGCGTGCCACCTTCATGGAGGAAGAAGTATCTCTCGGGGTCGGTCACTGTATGCGTCTTCATGGTAACCCGGTAGCGGCGCACACCGTCGAGGGGGATATATAAAGCTTTCTTTTGGCGGACCGCGCCCTACCCCTTGACGGGTAGGCTAGAGGATGAGGAGCAGGGTGCCGGCGATCATGACGAGGCACATCGCGCCCTTGTACAGGAGGTGATCCTCGTGGAAGAGCGAGCCGCCGAAGACGGTGGCGAAGAGGTTGCTCAGCCGCCGGGTGCCGATGAGGACGACGATGAGCGTCCCGGGAAGCATGACCGCCTTGAAGTAGAGGATGTCAGCGACGAGGATGACGATGCCGATCAGGGCCATCCAGGCGTATTCCTGCCACCCGAGCCCGCCGAGCGGCAGCTTCCGCTCCGTCAGGAGATGGACGATCCAGAACAACGCCGCGAGGATGAGCATGTACCAGAAGAAGGTCGTGTAGGCATCTGTCGTCCTGAGGATGATTCGGTCGAGGACGGGTGCGAAGCTGATGAGGAAGCCGACCAGGAGGAGCAGGAAGACCTCGCGGCGCGCGAAGAACCGCTTGAGCCGCGCGACCTGGTGCTTCTGGTGCAGGTCGAGGTCGAGGAGCAGTGCGCCGGTGACGACGAGCAGCAAGCCGGCGATATTGATCGGGCTCAGCGTCTCGCCGAGGAGGAGCCAGCTCAGGAACAGGAGGAAGACCGGGCTGATGTTCCGCATCGGCGCGTAGATGCTGATGGGCAATCGCTCCAGGGCGAGGGTGGCCATGTAGATGCTCAGGGCGATGACGGCGGCCTTGAGGAAAAGCAGCCAGCCCGTGGCGGTGGCCATAACGCCGTAATCGATGTGCGCGATGAAGGGCAGGATGACAACGGGCACGAGGGGATAGAGCGCGAGCAGCTGGGTGTTCTTCTCATGCGTCAGTGCCCGCTTGAGGAGGAGGCTGTAGAAGCTCAGGACGAAGGCGCTCGCCAGGATGAGAAGAAGCCATTCCATGCTCCCGTCTCCCGAAAAGGTAGCTTTTTAAACTCTTCGTCGCTTTCGCACACCGCCCTGGGGGCGTAGTATAACCTGGCTAGAACGGCAGGCTCCAGCATCCTGGAGCGATGAGGCGCGAGCCGATGATTAGGCCGCAGGTATGTCCCGTTCCGGGATGGTGATACCTGCAAATCCGGGTTCAAATCCCGGCGTCCCCATGGCTGCGGGGGCTTCGGCCCTCGCCCCTTCTCCTTGTACGCTTTCCACCTATTCCTAGACTGCAGAGCCCGGTCCCGAGCAGTGCGCCGACCACGTTGGCGAGGAGATCGGTGCTCGTGTCGAGGGCGTTCGTGAGGGCGTCGAGGCCCGGGTCGCCGCCTTCCTGGGTCACGATGCCGCCCTTCTCGAAACCACCGTAGTAGCTACCTATGAACTCGACGCTCTCGACCAGGACGGCGACGCCGAGGATGGCGAGGAAGGCGAGGAGGACGCGCGGCCACGCGCGCTTCACCGGCATCCATTCGTAGAAGAAGGCCGCGCCGGCGAGCGCCCCGAAGAGGTGGAGCCACTTGTCATAGCGCAGCCCAAGCGTGACATTGTACGAGAAGACCCCGAACAAGGGCGGGCCGTAGCTGCCGAGGATGCCGAGGCCGTGCAGCAGGAAGAGGAGACCGAGCGAGCAATGGAGGAAGGGGCTGAAGCGGTGCCGCGCCGAAAGCCAGGCGAACAGTCCGAGGCCGACGAGGAGGACGACGTAATCGAAGAGATTGATGAGGGGGATGGTGATCGCGGCGGCGATCCCCATCGCGAGATATGCCAGGGCCTGCAGGCCAAAGCTCCACCGTTCCCATGCCCGTAAGCCTCGCTTCGCCTGCTCCCCCCTCTTCCTTCTTTCCATGGCTTCACCTCCTCTCCCTTGTTTCTGCGGCTTCATTCTTTATACATCTTTCCCGTAAAGCGCCATTTATTTAAACTCTCCAGCGAGTTCCGACCGTATGAGCATCATCACGGGCAACCCCCGGCGCCACGGGGCGAGGCCGAGCCAGAGCGAGTCCTACCTGCGGAGCAAGGAGGCGAAGCGGACGGCGAGCGCCCCTGCCGCGTCCAGGCATGAAGCGGCACCCGTGGCGCGGAGCCCGACGCCCGCCGCCGCCTCTCACCAAGACCCTTTCGACCAGCCCGGGAGCAAGAGCGGCAAGAAGGCCAAGAAGAGGAAGAAGGCGCTCACCCCCGCGGAGAAGCGGAAGCGCTACCTCAAATGGGCGTTCTGGATCCTGGTGGCCGTCGCGCTCTACTTCAGCTTCGACTGGCTGAGCGGCCAGCTCCTCCACCTCCTCCAGCAGAACCCGACCGTGTGGAGCCTCTACCTCGCGGTCGAGGCCGAGATCGAGAGCAAGAGCCTGCTCGGCCTGTTCTACGCCGCCTTCTTCGGCGCCCTGTTCTTCGTCGCCCTCCCCGTCGAGCTCATCTTCATCTACTACCTCGGCCTGAACTACTACTTCGTGCAAGTGCTGACGATCACGCTCCTCGGCAACCTGCTCGGCATCACGCTCGACTACTTCATCGGCTGGCTCATCGGCCCCAAGGTGCTCCAGTGGTTCATGAAGGCGGAGACCTACCACGCCTTCCAGCGCAAGATCGACAAAGCCGGCATCTTCATCGTCATCGTGGGCAACATCATCCCCTTCCCCATCGAGCCCCTCACGGTCTTCCTCGGCGCCGTCAGGTACGGCTACTTCCGCCTCATGCTCTTCACCGCCATCGGCAAGCTCGTCAAGTTCGGGCTCCTCTGGCTCGGCTACAAGTACTTCGTCCAGTACGTCGGCCCGTACATCAGCACCGTCAACCTCCCGTGGTTCATCGACCTCGTCAAGTCAGGGTTCGGGGGATGATTTGTGACGAGCATACAACAACTCGAGCAGGAAGTCAAGAAGCTCAAGGAGCGTAACGAGCGCGTCGAGGCGGACAAGGCTTGGGAGACCTCCTGGACGCGCCGCGGCCTGATCGCGCTCTTCACCTACCTCGCGCTCGGGCTGTACCTCTTGGCGATCAAGATTCCCGCTCCGTGGCTGAACGCTATCGTCCCAACTGTGGGCTTCTTGCTCAGCACCCTCACTTTTCCCTTCTTCCGGCGGCTCTGGCTCCGACGCAAACTTTAAATAGGCCAGTTCCTGGCCTCTCCAGAACAGGATTTTTGGGTGGTCACTATCGCAAACATCGGCAAGGACCTGGACAAGTACATCTCGAGCAGGCGCGAGAAGGACGGCTTCCGCTTCTTCAGCAGGCCCAAGCCGAAGCAGCAACGGCCGGCATCCGACGAGCACGTGCCGCAAGACCTCAAGACGGACGAGGTGCACGTGTTCGACAAGCAGCCGAGCTTCTGGGACCGGCTCTTCGGCTGGAAGAAGTAAGAGGTGACTGAGGACCTGAGCGATGACGAGATGGCGCGGCTCGAGGCCATGGAGGTCGAGCTCGAACGCGTGGAACGCGTCGAGGAGGCGCATCCTGAGATGGCGCCGGAGCTCGAAGAGGTCCGCGAATCGTTGCTCGACCGCTTCTTCGCCCTGTTCCGTGGCTACCAACGCAAGCACCGCCTCGACGAGAAGGCGGAGAAGATGCAGTACATCGAGGACGAGGTGATTCCGCGCATGGACGAGGACGTCAAGCACGTCCTGAAGCTCGTGCACAAATGGCTCGGCCGGCTCCCGAAGCGGCAGAAGGACGAGTTCAAGAAGAGCAGGGACTTCATCGAGTACAAGGCGCTCCTCGAGAAGTACGGCGTGGCGAAGAAGAAGGATGCGCCGCCCAGGGGCGAGCCGATGGCCGCGCCCGACCTGGACGCGCCGGACGACGACTATCCGGTCCTCGACATCCCTGAGAAGAAAGGGAAGAGGAAGTAAGGAAACGCGCGCGTCGCTCAGCGCAGATGGCTGTTCTCGTTCTGGCTCACCAGCACCGGTTCGCCGTCCAGGACGTCGATGATGGTGAACTCCGCGTTCTGCGGATGCCACTGTCCGAACTGCTCCTCCGGCACCTCGAGCAGGCGCATCGCGATCTCGGTGACGGGCCCGCCGTGCGTGTAGACCACCACGGTCTCGTCACCGTGTTTCGCGATGAGCTCGCGCGCGAACGCCTCGACCCGGTCCCCCATCTCGATGATGGATTCGCCTTCGGGCGGCTCGAAGGCAAAATAGGTCGTGCCGGCTTTCGCCGCTGCTGCCCTGACCGTGCCGTACGGTGTCTCTTCGAGCCTGCCGAGGTTGCGTTCACGGAGCCTGTCCGTTACCGTGACAGGGATGTCGCCGCGGATTGCCATCAGCGGGTCGAGGGTCTGTTTGACGCGCTCCAGATCGCTCGTGTAGATGCGGTCGATCCTCTCGTCCGCCAAGCGGTAGGCGAGCAGTTTCGCCTGCTGTTTGCCGCGCCGGGTCAGCTTCCCCCGGCCCCACCCCTGGTTCGTCTTGGAGGCGTTCGCCTCGCTCTCCGCGTGTCGTATCAGGATGAGCCGCATGCCTCCTTCACTCTCGTGCTTTCTGCTTCTTCTCCCTTCCCGCTTCACTTGCTCGTCATGATCTCGATGATGCTGCCCGGTTCGAGGACGTGGTCCTTGCCGACGGGGAGTTTCGTCTTGACGTTGATAGCCTTCACGAAATTCTTTCCGAAGTCCGTGTGCAGCTTGAACGCGAAGTCGAGCGCCGTGGCCTCCGGTGGCATGAGGAAGCAGTCCGGGATGACCCTGCCCTCGCTGTCCTCGAGCTTGCCGACGCCGCCGGGGAAGATTGGCTTGTACCTGAGGAGGTCGAAGACTGCGTGGTTCAGGACTTCCTGCACACCCGTACCCCCCCTCTTTTCCAGATAACCACGAACGAATTCCAATCCTCGTTCCTGTTTCTCATTGATCTTTTCTTGTCCTTTTATGGTGAACTCCTTCTCCCCCGGGATGTACTCGATGATGCCGTGCTTCTGCGCTTCCTTCAGCGCGAGCTCGAGCTCCGCGCTGCACGGCACGACGTGGTAGTCCGGAAACTTCCCCTTCAAGGCTTCGTAGCGCTCCCACGCCCCGTCCTTGTCCGCCTTGTTCGCCGCGATCATCATCGGCTTGCTGCGGCAGCGGAGCTCGCGCGCGAGCGCGAGCAGCTCGCCCTCGTTCCACTCGTTCGACCTCTCCGGGTTCAGGCCGAGCTTCGCGATGGCCTTCTTGGCCATGTCCTCCGTGACGCGGAGGCCGCTGAGCTGCTTCTCCAGCGCGGCGGCGATGGGGCGTTTCTCCTGCATCGCCTGCCGGACGAACTTGTCCCAGCCCTTCTGCATGATGTCGAGGTACCAATGGTCGAGCTCGGTCTCGAGGAAGGCGACGTCCTTCGCAGGGTCGTGGCTCCCGGTCTCGACGGGCTCGCCCTTCTCGTTGATGCTGCCGGAGACGTCGATGACGTGGATGAGCGCGTCCGCCTGGTTGAGGTCATTCAGGAACTCCTTGCCGAGCCCGAGGCCTTCATGGGCTCCCGGGACGAGTCCGGCGACGTCGATGAGGTCGACGGCGACGAAGCGCCAAGCGCCGAGGACGAAGCCGACGCGCGGGTTCGAAACCTTGCCGAATTCCCTGGCAGGGTCCTTCACCTTGACGAAGCCGACGGCGTGGTTCGGCTTGATCGTGGTGAAGGGGTAGTTTGCGATCTCGATGTCCGCGAGCGTCGCCGCCTTGAAGAAGGTCGATTTGCCGCAGCTCGGTTTGCCTACGATTCCGACTAGCATACTTGCCCCCCGCTCTCGTCAGAAAGGGTGTGCGAGGC
>CAZSAS010000038.1:0-7033 GCA_964604855.1 uncultured Methanosarcinales archaeon | reverse complement strand
GCGTCACGCCCTCGTATTTCCTGGGCGGAAAGTCCATCGCCGTCGGCCCCGCCTTCTCGATGTTCTCGATCTCGGCGTAGTCGCGTGCCTTCGCATCCTCGGGGCTGAGCTTCCGGAAGCGCGCGTCGGTATCTGCGGTCTGCTGCTCCCTGACGGCGAGCCGTGCGTAGCGCGTCTTCGGCGAGGCGTAGATGATGAGGGTGACGCAGCGCTCCCCGTATTTGTCCTTGAGTATCTTGTACTCGCTCCAGGAGTAGAGCCCGTCCGCGACGACATCGCCTTTCTCGAGGAGGACATCGAACTTCGGGATGTTCAAGGTGGCGTAGGCGCCCATGCCGTGCCGCTTCCGCACCTCTTCCCGGACGGACTTCTCGTTCTCTTCCGAGACCTCGAGGCCGCGCTCCTGGAGGAGGTCCATGGTGAGCTGGCCGAAGCGGACGAACCGGAAGCCGTGCTCGACGAGCATGTCCGCGGCTGTCGTCTTGCCGGCGCCAGCCATGCCTACGATGCAGACGAGGATAGACATCCCCTTCAGGGCCGAAAGGCCGTTTATATGTTTTTTCGGTGCAAAAACTATAAAACCAGGGTCTCTTCCTCGGGCTGCATGCGCGGTAAGTTCCTGCTCATCGACGGGCCTGACGGCTGCGGCAAGGACGTCTTCCTGGCAGCGATGCAGGCCGAAGCTGAGCGGGAAGGGAAGCGCGTCTTCGACCTCCACGCCTACTGGGCAGAGCACGGCACGCATCCTCCTATCGAAGCGTTCTCCCACGCCGACATGATCATCAGCAGCGAACCTACCGGAGTGGGCGACGGCAAGCGTATCCGGGACGAGCTCATCCGCCGCGGCTCGACAGCGGGCGTCCGCGAGATCGCGGAGGCCTACGCCGAGGACCGGCAAGCCCTGTATGAACAGGTGCTCATCCCCGCTCTGGAGAAGGGCATCGGCGTCATCCAGACGCGGAGCGTGAGCAGCAGCCTCGTCTATCAGCCGCTCGACGCGGCGCAGCGCGGCGAGGACATCACGCTCGACGAGATCAAGGCCCTGCCCGGCAACAGGCGCTGCTTGCAGAAGGACGTGATGCCTGACCTCGTCGTCATCCCGACCGTGAGTGACGTCGAGGAGCTGATGCGCCGCCTCGGCGCGCGCGCCAAGCAGGACGATGCCCGCTTCGAGCGGCGAGCGTTCCTCCAGCAGGTGAAAGAAGGCTTCGCCAGCCCCTGGTTCCGCACGCTCTACGAGCGGGCCGGTGCCAAGGTCGTCTACGCGGATGCGGAGGCCTCGCTCGCGAGATCGAAGGAAGAGGCCGTGCGGCTGTATCACGAGCTGTTCGGGTGACCGGCCAGCGGCGGATGCTGCCGTTCTCGCTCCCTTCTCCTCGCCTCGTTCTCCCTATCCTCTTCCTCGCTCCCTTCTCTCGGCCCTTTCCCGCGCTCTTCCTCCGATCTCCTAGCTGGCTCTCACCTATGCTCCTGCTTTCACGTCGAGCTGCGGGAACTCCTTCTTCACGAAGCCGACGAGAGTGTCGAGGAACTTCGGGGTCGGCGGGGAGACGCCCTCCAAGGCCGGGTCGAGCGTGATCGCGGGCTCGAAGGGCACGAGGGACCACTTGGCGCCGAGCCCGTCGAGCAGGATGGCCAGCTCGAGCACGTCCCCTTTCTTGTAGAGCAGCCCAGGGATGATGGGCGTCGAGAAGGACAGGGCGACGGACGCGGGACGCGCTTTCAGGAGCCGCAGGCTCTTCTTGAACTCCGAGAAGAGCTCCTCGGCCGGCTTGAAGAACGTGGCGGCTCTCGTCACCCGATCGAAGCCGGGCAGCGGCGCTTTGGCATCCACCCGGAATTCATCGACCAGGCCTTCGTCGAGGAGCGTCCTCATCGCCTCCGGCTTCGAGGCGTTCGTGTCCAGCACGGTGCGCAGCTTCCGCTCGCGGCAATGTCTGAGGAGCGCGAGCAAGGCCTGGCGCTGGAGCAAGGGCTCCCCGCCGGAGAAGACGACGATCTGCTTGCCCGTGGCGTCGATGGCAGCGCACGCTTCCTTGAGCGGCATGACCTCCTCGGTGCGGAACTCGACGAGATGCGGCACATTGCAATAGCGGCACTTGTAGTCGCAGCCGCTGAAGCGGACGACGAGCTCGTCGCCACGCGTCGAGAGTTCGTGAATAGACGCCTCCATCCTCGGCGAGGATGTCGGGGGCGGTTAAAAGCTTACTCCTCGTCTTCAATGAATGCGGAGAGAACGGCACTCTTGATCTTCGCTTCGTAGCTGATGTCCTTTCCCATGCTCCCATACCCGGAGGCCCGATTTATATATTCTGTTGTGGCCAGACCTATAGCAGCAGACCTAGAATCATGAACCTATACACCACCAAGGGGGGCAAGGAAACCTATAGACCCTGGGTGCAGAAAACAAATGCTGTCGTCGAGAAAACACCTATTTCTTCCTTTCTTCGTCACTCTTTCGGAGGCTCAGGATGGACTTGATGTCGTGGCTCAGGACCTCGCCGCTGCCCGCGTCCACGCGCACGTTCAGGATGTTGAAATGGTCCGTGACGAGCGTGAAATTGTAGAGCTGGGCATCGAGGTTCTGGAGGATCATGATGACCTTGGTGACGTTCTCGTTCGGGAACTCCTGGCGCTGGAACGCGAGCGCTTTCTCCTCCGCCTCCTCGCAGCTCAGCTTGACTTTCTGGAGGTCGAGTCGCTTGATCGTGCCGTCCTTGTTGAACGCGTCGTCTTCCGGCAGCCGCTTGACCGGCGCCGTGTCGAAGACGATGAGCTTGTCCTTGCCCGGCGCGTAGTAGCCGATCTGACAGCCGCAAGGCTCGTCCTTGCCGTGCATCGAGAAGGCATGTGCGAGGTAGACGTTCGCGTTCTCCTCGCGGAAGGCCGCGAACTCCGGGCTCGCCTCGACCATCGCGACCTCTTCCTTGATGTCCATGCTCGTGGAATCCGAGACGCGGCTTTTTAACGCTTTCCTTTTCTCCGTCGGGAGAAAACCTTCCGCTGCCCGTCTTCTTCCCGTATGGAGGACAGCGCGTCGAGGTCGTACAATCTGCCGACCGGCCCCGGATTCTCGCAGAGCGTCGGCCCGACCGTGTCTGACGTCTCGAAGCATTCATGGATGTGGCCTGCGAGGACGAGCAGGGGTTTCTTCGCCTTCACCAGTTTCTGCAGGCTCTTGCTTCCGACGTGCCAGGGCTCGTCGTCGGCATCGCCGACGTCGTCGAGCGTCGTGCCGTACGGGGGCGCGTGGCTGAGGAAGACGGTGCGGCTCCAGTCGAGCAGTTTCCACGCCTTCCGTTTGAGGAGCTCTTCGAGTTCGGGGTAGCGTTCCTCGAAGCCGCCACCGCCGAACGCCGCAAAGAAGTAGTCCCGGACCTGGAGGAATTCCTTGTGGAGGAAGGTGATCCTGCTGAACGGGGCGCAGGCCTTGCGCATCGCCCGCTCGCTCTCGTGGTTGCCGTGGAGCATGATGACGGGCACCTTGAGTATGTTCACCCTGCTCAGCAAGGCCTTGAGCTCATGCTCGAAGAACGAGAGGTCCCCCATGCAGACCACGAGGTCCGGCTTCGTTTCCTTCACCGCCCTCTTCACCTCGCGCAGGGCTCTCGTGTCGCCGTGCAGGTCGGTGAAGGCATAGATGCGCATCCTGGCCGGGAGTCGAGGCTTTTTTTTAAACCTTCTTTTAAACTCAACCTTGTTTTTGACCTTTCATTCCCTTGTTCTCGACCTTTCATTCTTTTTAAAGCGACCGTGACGTGGCTGTTCTCGGCCACTACAGGCCTTCAGTGTGGCTTTCCCTATACCAGAACGCAAAGATTTATATATATCCTAGTATTTAATAATCTATACTGGTATACTCGTTAGAGTTGCCGAGGGGTTACCGACACATGCCACCATGGGCCGCAGCAGAAGCGCTCCCTTATCTCGGAACGACGTACTACGCTGACCGTCGCGTCACCGACACCCTCGTCACGCTCCCCCGGCTCCTCGACGCCATCGCGGCGGTGCATCCCCATGCCACGCGCCATCATGCCGGCACCATCCTGCTCAGCCACCCTCATATCAGCGTCGCACGGCCGCGCACGCGAAACCTCGCGCAGGAACGCGACCTCTCCCGGGAGAGCATCGTCACCACGCTCATCGATGTCCTCACCTATGACAAGAGACGGAACGACAACATCGACGGGGCCGTCGTCTTCGACGGCGACCGTATCATCGGTACCGGTTACATCATCGGAGGCAACTTTGACGACTACCTCAAAGATGTCCTTCACATGCCCGACGTGACCACGCACGAGGAACTCGGCTACGTCTCCGACCTGGGCACGCGTCACGAGGCCGGCATCCGCGCCAGCTACTACCTCCAACGTCTCGTCGGGCCGCGCGCATTCTCCGTCGTCCTGAACTCACGCGGCCAGGTCCGGGCCTTTCAAGACGGCCGTGTCGTCCTCAGTCCCTACGAGACAGAGCCGGAACGCACCACGCGCGTCCGCTACGCGTACGAGCACGTCGTCCCCTTCCCGCTCAGACAGCAGCCGGACGGCCACGAACCCCCGCCAGCCAAGTCCTGCCAGCTCTACAGCTTCGTCCCGAGGATGCAGCCGGCGAGCCCCCAGCACGAGCTCGGATGAGCTCGCCTCACCCGAGCGTGTCATAATCGTCCAGGATGATCGCGTCGAGCTCGTCGAGCGCCTTGACCCGGTACAGGCGGCCTTGGCCGAGCTCGACCACGTCCCGCGCGAGCCTCTCCCCCTCCGCGTCCAGCGAGATGCCGACGATGCTGATGGTGACGCCCGCCGCCCGAGCCTCTCCTGCCGCTTCGAGCGTCTCCTTCCTCGGTTCTTTTCCGCGTGTCGGCACCGCATCCGTGAGCAGCAAGAGGTGTTTCGTGCAACGCTCACGCGAAAAGAGCTCGAGGCTGGCGCGGATCGTGCGGGCGAGGTCCGTCTCTTTCCCCGCCCTGACGACGGTGAGCTCCTTGAGCAGGCTGGCGAAGTCCCGCGTCGGCGGCAGCGCTTTCTCCACCTTGCTCGTGAAGACGAGCAGGCCAACCTCATCGCCGGCCTCGATGGCGCGGTAGGCGAGCGCGATGCCCGCGCGCTTGCTCTCGCCGAGCTTGTCCCCGCGCATGCTACCCGAGGCGTCGAGCGCGTAGACCACCTGGATCCTGCCGCGCTCCTCACGGTCGTAGGCCTTGAGGTCCTCCTTCCGCAAGCGGCCGTGGCCGCGGCGCACCGCGGTCTTGATGCAGCGCTTCAGCGCGAGGTCGCGGAAGCGATGCATGCCGCGCTTATAGGTCACCGCCTCGTCCCGCTCGCCGTACGGCGAGCGCTCCTTCCGCGCCTGCTTCCCCAAGCCTTTCGTGACGAGCGCGTCGAGTTCCTCGGTGTAGAGCACGAGGGCCGCGAGCTTCTCGGAACGCTCAGTGAGGAAACCCTGCTTGTCGAGCAGGCCGCGCTCCTGCAACGCCTCCACGTTCTCCTCGATGCGGCGGCTCAAGGCCTGCTGGAACTCAGGGATGTTCACGTTCTTCCGCACATAGTCAGGGCTGTAGCCCGAGAGCGCGCGGATGAGAGTCTCGCCGTAGAGCTTGCTCGCGTTCCGGTAGTCCTTCACGAGATTCTGGAACATGAGGTCGGGGGTGAAGCTCCCCATGGAGCGGTTGATCGCCTCGGCGACGAGATGGCCGTCCTCCACTGCCTGCTCCTCGTTCTCGAGCACCGAGCGCATGAGACGCTCCTCGTCAGGCGAGGAGGCGAGCGAGCCGCTCAGCTCGTCCGCTTCGGACCACTCGCCGGCGAGATTCGTGTCGGGCGTCTCTTTGGCGGGGTCGTGCGCCCCGCTACCCGTCACCACCCAACGCGTTATCGGCAGCGAACTCTGCGAACTTCTCCGCGACGTACTGCTCCACGTCCTCGAGATACTTCACGCTCGGCTTCAGCCGGATGCGGTGGGAGAGGACGCTGACGACCACTGCGGCGACATCCTCAGGGGTGACGCGCTTGCCTCCTCTGAGCAGGCATCGCGCCTGGGCCCGTGCGATGATTCCGAGCGTGGCGCGGACGCTCGGCTTCTTCTCGATGTTCCGGTCCTCGCGGAGGATTCGGATGAACCTGACGACGCCGCGCTCGAGCCCTGTCGGGAAGTCGACGCCGTCGAGACGTTCTGACTTCGCGGCGACGATCGCCGACTCGATATCCTCGGTCTCGGGATAGCCCATAGTGACGAGGTCGAAACGGTCGAGGAAGACGTCGCTCAGCTTCTCGGTTGAGCTGTCCTCGGGATTCATGGTGCCGATGAAGAGGAAGTCCGCGTCGAGGTCGACATCATAGTTGCCGACCGTGGCCTTGCGCTCCTCGAGGACCTGCAGCAGCGCGTTCTGGAGCTTCTCGCTGCACCGGTTAATCTCGTCGAAGAAGAGGACGCCGCCGTCGGCCTTGAAGATCTTGCCCGGCGTGAAGGCCTCGAGGCTCAAGGGGCCGAATTCCAGCGCCTTGACCGGATCGATGTCCCCGATCAGGTCTTCCGCTGTCAGGTCGGGGCTACCCTGGACGCGGATGAAGGGCTGGCCTTTCCGCTTCGGCAGCAGCCTGGCAACGTTCCGCGCCAGTGTCGTCTTGCCGACGCCAGGCGGACCCACGATGATGACGTTCCGTCCAACGAGGAGCGTGCTCTTCAGCGCGAGCTTGGCCTCCTCCTGCCCGAAGATGTCATCGAAGCCGTGCTCCTTCAGCGCGTCCAGGAATTTTTGGTCGACAGGCATTCCGGGGCGCAGGGCCCCGGGCTTTTTAATGTTTTCCCGTGCGGTTTTCCCGGCGAGACTGAAAAACTATATAAGGGCTGTCTTCTGGAACCCTCGAAGAGTCGGTGGTGAGGTGAGGAAGCGCGTGCGAGCTCGGAGAAGCCTGGTGGTGAGAGCCACCGAGAGGGGACGCCCGGGCGGCGCCAGTCCCTCCCGTCAAGGCCAGCTCAGCCTCGAATACGTCATGGTCGTCGCCTTCACCTTCGCCATCATCATCCCCGGCATCTA
>CAZSAS010000037.1:0-7057 GCA_964604855.1 uncultured Methanosarcinales archaeon | reverse complement strand
GCGGAGTCTCGTGACGGTCCTGAGCATTTCCCGTCAGGAGCCTGCAGCCGGAGAATCATTCTGACAGAGAATCCTTCTGACGGCCAGAGAATCAGTCGAAGGGCGTGCGTGCGCCTATTGCCGACGCTTCCGGACGTCCTTCTGGACCTTGTGGAAGGTCAGGCCGAAGGCGGCGACGATGACGATGGCCGCGAGGATGAACAGGCCGAACTGGAACCAGGAACGCGTGGTCGGGCTCGACACCTCCTGCTTGATGCGCGCGGTGAGCAGCTCCTGATGGGCGTCCGCCTTGCTCCGCAGGGTGAGGAGGAAACCGTGCTCGCCCTCCGCGCCCTTGTTCGCGTACACCACGAGCTCGCCTTCCCGGCTTTCGCCGGCGGGCACGACGATGAGGCTGCGCGGCCTGATCTCATAGCTGCCCCAGCCTTCCGTGCCGTCCACGGTGAGGACATAGGCCTGGCCCTCGTTCTCGGCGTTGACGATGGTGAAGGGATAGATGCCGCCGTCCGCGTCCACGTCCTGGATGTCGAGGATGTTGATGATGCTCGTGCCGCCGGTCCGGCCCTGGGGGTCGCACTGCCCCGAGCTCGTTGCGCGCATGCGCGTCGGGATGTAGAAGAACTCCTTCGTGCCCGGCCCTTGCGGGTACTCGACGAACAGTACGACATCGTAGTCGCGAGGTTTGACGCAGTTCGGCAGGCGGAGGTAGAACACGTAGCGGCCCTGCTGGCCCGCCCCGATCGTGTCGACGTATTCCTTCTGCTCGAGGCCGAGCTCGGGCACCTGGACAGTGAGCTGCACATTCCGCAGGTCGTAGGCGCGATAGTTGGTGAGCTGCGCCGTGACGGTGAAGGAGCGCCCTTCGAGGACTTCGCCCGGGTCGAGCTCGATCTTGTCGACGATGAGGTCGCAGGCGTCGCCGATGCCGTTCTGGTTCTGGTCAGCCTGGTCGGGGTTGGGGATGCCGAGGCAGTTGTCCAGCGGGTCGGGGATCTTGTCGCAGTCCAGGTCCTCGATGAGCGTGTTCTCCGGCGCGGCGATGTAGCAGCCGCTGTCCACCCAGCGGGGCTGGAAGGGTGGCGTGGCGTGGCTCTTGTTGTTCTCGAGCCAGTCCTGCTCCCAGCTGATCCAGTCGCCGCCGCCGTACGGGCCGTAGTAGTCATGGTAGACGAGCGCGCGGGCTCCGGGAAGGACGAGCAAGGAGAGCATGAGGACGAGGCTGAGGGAGAGAACGGTGAGGAGGCCGGGGAAGAGCTTCATCATCCCATCCATTAACCCGCCAGTATTTAAAAACTTTTCTAATAATTACTCACTAAACAGTAGTTATAAAGAAGAGAAGAAAGGGAGGGACTATTAATTGCTATATTGTAAAAAAATAATGGTGAAAAGAGTTCCATTAACTACATAAAGCATGCGGGACCGCGCAGGAGGGGAATGGGTATGCGCATCCTCGTCACCGGCGGCTCGGGCTTCATCGGCACCAACCTGGCCGCGCACCTCGCGAACGAGGGGCACGACGTCACGGTCTTCGACCTCCGCGAGAGCAACGCGCACGGCTGCGCCTGGCTGGACGGCGACATCACGCAGGCAGACGGGATCGCGGAAGCAGCGGAAGGCATGGACGCCATCGTTCACCTCGCGGCGCAGGTGAGTCCCCAGCGGAGCATCGACGATCCGGCAGAGACCGCAGAGGTGAACGTCCAAGGCTCCCTCAACATCCTCGAGGCGGCGAAGGCCGCGGGATGCAGGAAGGTCGTGCTCGCGAGCAGCGCCGCAGTGTACGGGCGGATGCCGACGACGCCGACGACGGAGACTGAGCCACTGAAACCGCTCACCCCCTATGCCGAGAGCAAGATCCGGATGGAAGCCCTCGCCGGCAAGTACGCGCAGGAAGGCCTGGCCACGGTCTGCCTCCGCTTCTTCAACGTCTACGGCCCGTGGCAGGACCCGGACAGCCAGTACGCGGCGGCCATCCCCGCGTTCATCACCCGGGCCTTGGCGGGCGAGACGGTCACCATCCACGGCGACGGCAAGCAGACGAGGGACTTCATCTACGTCGCGGACGTCTGCAAGGCCATCGAGCTCGCGCTCGAGCACGGTGAGGGCGTGGTGAACATCGCGACCGGGCACGAGACGACGATCAAGGAGCTCGCCGAGACTATCATCGCGATCACGGGGAGCGCGTCAGCCATCGAGCATTCAGCGCCAAGGAAAGGCGACCCGCGCACGAGCGTCGCGGACGTGACGAAAGCGAAGCGGGAGCTCGGCTTCAGCGCCGCCACCACCCTCCGAGACGGGCTGCAGAAAACGATTGACTTCTTCAGGAATCAGGCGTGACCGGGCGCTCGAAGCCGGCAATTACTCCCGGGAGGAATATTACCGGGTCCTCCTCGACAGGACGAGAATGGTCGCGGAGCCCTGCCTCATACTGAACAACAAGGACCTCTTCCTCGACAACGATTCGCTCTTCGCGAACCCGGACCACCTGAATCCCGTGGGGGCGGAAAGATACACGTCATTCCTCAAGGACACCGACTTCTCCTGCTCGGAAGAGAGGAGCGCGAAGGCGGAAAAGGAGCTACTTGAGACGGAAAGCGAGGATGTCCTTGACGATCTTGAAGCTGTTGAAGACGCTCTGCCCGTGCTCGCGCGCATACCGGTCATATTTGATCGTGACCGGGACTTCAGTGGCACGTAGGCCGTTCTGCCTGATCCAATAGACGATTTCGGAAGCGTGGGCCATCCCGTCGGAGGTGATCCGTATCCGCTTGGCGGCCTCGCGGGAGAGCGCCCGGAAGCCGTTGTGGACATCAGTCAGGTGCACGCCGAGGAGGACGCGCTCGACGAGGATGCCAGCCTTGAGGCCGACCCACTTGTACCACGGCATGCCCGGGGCGCGGCCGAGGAAACGCGAGCCGAGGACGACATCGGCTTCGCCGCGAGCGATGGGCGTGGTCAGCCCGATAATCTCCGTCGCGTCGTGCTGGCCGTCCGCATCGAAGGTGACGATGATGTCCGCCTTGCGCTTCAGGGCTTCCGTGATGCCGGTGCGCAGGGCCGCGCCCTGGCCTCGATTGGCGACGTGCCGGACGACGATCGCGCCGGCCTTCTTCGCGATGCTCCCGGTCGCGTCCCTGGAACAGTCGTCGACGACGATGATATCGTTATAGCCTTCCCTCTTCACGCGCTTGAGGACGGTCCCTATCCGTCGCGCTTCGTTATAGGCTGGGATGACGATGAAGATGCGCGGCTTCGCCATGCTGGAGAGCTAGAGAAGCGCGTTTAAAGGTTTTGTGAAAGAACCCGAGATGATGGAAGGTGGAAGAGATTGCGGAGCGCGGAGGGTCTAGACCAGGCCGTCGTCCTTGAGCTTGGTCCAGTCGACCTTCCAGACCTTGATGCGGCCCATGTTGAAGGCCTGCTCATCGCTGAACTTCTGGAAGGCGGTCGTGCCCAGGCCGTCGAGGAAGAAGAGCCGCGTGAACATGCTCTCGGCGTTCTTCGGGTCGAGCATCATCGTTTGGGGCGTGCTGCGCAGGTCGAGCAGGAAGGCCTGGTTGAAGCCGGCGCCGGCCAACTGGTACTTGCCCAAGCCCTTGTCGGTCGCGACGACGATCTCCGCGGGAAAGACATTGTTGTTCTCGCCCAGCTTGCGTCCATTCTGGTCGTAGAAGCCGATTTCGAGGTGCGTCTTGTTCATGCTCTTCAAGTCGACGACGAGCCGGTCGATGACTGTCTGGGCCCCTTGGTTCTGGCCGATGCCGAGACGCATATCGCACACGACGAGCGTGCCGTTCTCCGCGTAGTTGCAGGCAGAGAAGCTGCTCACAGGGTAGCTCGGCCAGGGCGCGATCCAGGAGTTGACGGCGTCATCGCTCGTGAGGGCCTGCATCTCGAAATAGCGGTTCTGGGCCTCGCTCTCTGTCCAGTTGTACTTCTTCTCCATGAGCGGCACGGCTTCGGCCTGCGGCAAGTGACGCATGTTGTTGTACGCGTCGGCGCGAGCGAAGTCCCACGAGCCGAAGTGACCCCAGACGCCGCCTTTGCCGACCATGTCCGCTGAGGTGATGAAGTAATCCTCGGGCGGCTCGCAATGCGTGTGGCTGAGGATGACGTCTGCCTGCTCCGCGCTGATGCCCGCTTCGAGCAGGCGTGCACGCGCCTCGTCAGGAGGGAGCATGATGATTTTCTTGGTGAGCATGATGGCCTCGTACTGGTCGTGGCCGGGCAGGCCGTCCTGCACGTCCTGCGCCCCGAGCGAGCTGCCGCAGTCCAGCATACGGAGGATGGCGAGCGCCTCCTTCTCGTCGCTCGTGAGCAGGACTTTCCCTATCCAATGCGCCATGGGCGTGCTCTGGCTGCCGCCATCGAAGGTGACGGCCCGGTGGGCGACGTACTTGAACCAGTGGCCGAAGTCCCACCACGAGTTGATGATCGCGTTCGGCGCGCTGTCTTGCCTGATCTTCGTGAGCGTGTTCCACCACGCGTCGCTCATGCTCGGGACCTCGTTGTAGCCCGTGTCGTTCCCGGCCTGGATGGGCTGGATGAGCAGGGTGGAGATGGCAAGGAAGAGGCTGAAGCCGACTAGGGCGCGGAGGAAGAACGTCTCATGGTCCTTAGCGCTGCGGTCGAGGAGCCAGATGCCGACGGGGATGATGACAAGGAAGCCACCTGCGACGATGAGCTTGGCTGTGCCGGCTGGGAGGTAGCCGAGGATAAGCGCGAGCGCGAAGATGTAGAGCAGCGCGCCCGCGATGAAGAGGCGCATGTTCCGGTCGAGTCCGTCAAGCCATTGCTTCCCAATCTTGTAGGCGGTGCCGGCCGCTATCGCCGCGCCGATTGCGAAGGGGGGGATGAGGAGCAGGACGAAGCGGACGCCTTTCGTCATGGCGAAGACGCTGGCGGCGAGCCAGCCGATGAGGAGGAGCGCGTACTTGACGTCGATGGGGCGTTTGTCCTTGAGGAGGAGGACGCCGCCTGCCGCGATGGGGAGTATCATGACGGCGAGGAACTGGATGACCGTCCAGGTCTCGCCCTGGTTGAGGAGGAAGATGAAGACCAGGAGGCCGCCGCCGAGCAGGAGCCAGTCCTTGAGGAGCATCTTGTCCGGGTCGATGAGGGTGGCGAGGACGCCCATGAGCGCGACGATGAAGAGGACGCTGCCGCCGATGTTGCTGACGATGCCGCTAAGGGAGGGCGCGTTCAGTTCCGCGACGGTCGTGAACACGTTCGGCCAGAGGCTGCCGGCGACGATCGCCGCCTTCAGGCCGGTGGACCTGCTGATGGCCTGGAGCGGGCCGCTGATGAAGGTCTCGAAGTTGACGATGAGCGTGACGAAGAGCCCGGTCGAGACGATCAGGCCGAAGAAGGTGACGAGCCACCCCCTGAACCGGTCGTCTTTGAGCAGGTCCGCCAGGCTCTGCCTGTTCACGAGGAACCGGACGATGAGGTAGAGGAGGTAGGCGATGAGCATGAGGATGAGGACGTCGAAGAAGAACCACCATTCCCAGACCCATGCGAAGAGCCCGAACGAGAGCCCGGTCAGGCCGAGCAGGATGCCGTGGCGCTTCCAGTTCCCGTACTTGGTCTCGAAGGCCTCGAGGAAGAGCCAGCCGCAGAGGAGTGGGAAGAGGACGACGTACGCGTCCGTGTCCGCGAAGCCGGCCGCGGTACGGCCGACGAAACCCGCGTGGACGCCGATGAGCGTGGCTGCGAAGAGGCCACCGATCAGCCCGCCTTTCCGATGCCCGATGAAGAAGGCGGGGATGACCGCGAGCGCCGCGAAGATGACTGGTATCCAGAACATGACCGCCATGACGCTTGTTGACGGATTGAAGATGCGGACAATCTTGACGAGCAGGGCGCTCACTTCGTGATGGAGGGTCGCGCTCGCGAAGGCGCCGAGCGGGGCGATGAGATAGGGGTCGAAGGGCTTCCCGTCGACGAGCGTCTCGCCGGGGTTGCCGTGGTCGACGATGTTCTCCGTCCGGCGCAAGAACTGGTACGGGTCGATGGCGATGAGATAGGTCTGGCCGGTGTCGTCCTGGAGCTGCGCACGGAAGCTGGCAGCGGCGGCCGCTATCTGGGGTTCGAGTTCCGCGTTCCGCTGCTTGAGGAAGAGCGCGAACTGCTCGTTGATGAGCTGGTCCCTGTTGGCCGTCGGCAGGTTCGGGTATTGTTGCGCGACCTGATTCCCTATCTGGCTCTTGACGGAGTTGTACACGCTGCTTTTGGCCCATTGGTTCGTGATGGGCAAGGTCGCCGGGTAGCTTCGGATATAGACGCTGAGGAAGATGGGGAAGAGGAGGAGAAGTACGGTGAGCGTGATGAGGAGGAGCTCCTTGTTCTCGCTGGAGAAAGCGGCGATGAAGTTCCAAGGCCCTTTATGGCTGTCTTTCTCCGTCATGGCCACACCTTCACCCTCCTCAGGGGCACCAAGAGGCGATATAAAAACTTACCGACTCGGCTTCATGGGAGGGGAGGGTCTTGCCGCCTCGGACGGCGCCTCGAGGCGCCTGGCGGGTCGGGGCGGCGCTTCGTGCGAGGAACCCTCCGGGTAGGAAGCTCGAAATAGAGGTGGAAAATGAGGGTCTCTCCCTCGCTCAGGACACGGTAGCGTGCCGCGATATCCTCGAGCGTCAGGCCGTCCCGGTCGGTGAACGAGGAGCGATAGCCTCGCCGCTCGAGCAGGCCCATGAAGCGGGTGAAGATCCTGTAGTGCGCCGCGTTCTTCCCGAAGAAATGGAACTCGACATAGCCTTTCCGGAAGCTGAAGTGCGCAGGGTGGTGGAGGAAGTGCGCGAGCAGCTCGTATTCGCCGCCTTCGATGTCCATCTTGAGGCCGTCGCAGCGGCGTTCCTTGAAGAAGCCGGCGATGCCTCGCGTCTCCACCGTCACGGGCCTGCTCTTGCCGAAGTAGCCGAACAGGTTCCCGCCGTAGTCATGGCACTCGTCCTTGTAGTAGGTGAGGCGCTTCTTGCCGCTCAGGGCGCAGTTGTGCGTCTCGACCGGCTTTCCCGCCACGTTGCGGACGAGGTAAGAGAAATTCTCGGGGTCG
>CAZSAS010000036.1:0-7369 GCA_964604855.1 uncultured Methanosarcinales archaeon | reverse complement strand
GCGCGAAGCGGCGCTGGCTCCCCAGCTTCCTCGACCTCTGAACGGCCCCAGGCAGCCTCCAAGCAGACGCTCCAGTAACCTTTTTAAACCCCTCCCTGCCTCTGGCCTTGAGAACATCCTCGAGTGGTACCTATGGGCGAAATCACGCTGAAGAGCATCGGGAGCCTCCAGAAAGGCAATTACATCATCATCGACGACGTCGCCTGCGTCGTGTCGAGCACCCAGACCTCGCGGCCGGGCAAGCACGGCCACGCCAAGGTACGCATGCAGGCCATGGGCATGATCGACGGCCGGAAGCGCGAGATCGTCATGCCCGGGCATGACCAGGTGCAGGTGCCCATCATCGGCAAGAAGAACGCCCAGGTGCTCAGCCTCCACGGGAACATGGCCAACGTGATGGACATGGAGACCTACGAGACCTTCGACCTCGTCATCGCCGACGAGCTCAAGGGCAAGGTGGCAGAAGGCGACACCGTCCTGTACTGGGACATCATGAACGACAAGGTCATGAAGCAGATCATGCAGAAAGGAGAATAGGGGTTGAGTATCATGGCAAAGTTTCCCGAAGCCGACGCGCGCTGGTTCAAGAACATCTTCATCTGCCGCAAGTGCAAGAGCAAGACCCGCGCGCCCATCCTGAAGGTCCTCGCGGGCAAGATCTCGTGCCGCAAGTGCGGTGCGAAGGCCCTACGGACGAAGCGGAAGAAGTAAGTTTTTTAAACTCCCCTTCTTAGGGACACCCTCATGCCTCTCGTCAAGGACCGCTTGTTCGTGTTCTCTCTGCTCTTCGTCTTCATCGTCGCGGTCGGTGCCATCGTCATGATGGTACGGCCGCTGCTCAATCCTGGCGGCCTGTCTTTGCCGGCCCTGCCCTCGTCGGGCCCGAGCAGCCTCTCGGGCATGGCGTATGCCGTCGGTGACACGGTCGAGCCGGGCTACGCCCCGCCATGGGACGTCTTCTCGCCGTCGAGCGGGCTGTTCTTCACCGTCACCCAGCCGGACTACACGGGCCTGACAGGCGCCGACACGGTCGATGTCATGATCAACGTGGACCGGCCCGGCGCCTGGATCCATCACCAATTCTACCTCAGCGGCCAGGATGGCTGGAGTGCACCGATGAGCTTCGGCGGCGCCTGGCACCAGAACACGGTCAGCAAGACCCTCACCTTCACCCTCGACGAGCTCTACGCCGAGAACTACGTCCTCGTCTTCACCTGCAAGCCGAACGCGCTCGCGCCCGGCGGCTGGGACTGCGGCTGCACGAGCACGACCGACCCGAGCTGCCGCTACTTCGCCATCCAGGAGTTCGACGGCCCGCCAGGAGCGCCGCCGGCGGACAGCTGCGCCCCGGACGAGACCCGGACGTGCTACACCGGCCCGGCCGGGACGAGGAACATCGGGGCGTGCAGCGACGGCGTCGACCACTGCAGCACGGCAGGCACGTGGAGCGGGACGTGCACCGGCCAGGTCCTGCCCGCAGCCGAGGACTGCACAGGCACCGTCGACAAGGACTGCGACGGCGCACTCCCGAGCATGGACACGGACTGCGCCGGGTCGGGCGTCTGCACCAACGACTGCGCCCCCGGCAGCATCGGCTGCACCGGCGATACGCCCTGGACCTGCGGTGAGGCGGACGACGGCGACGACTGCCTCGACAAGGTCGCAGGCGCGGTGTGCGCCACGGGCGAGACGTGCCAGTCCGGAGTTTGCGTCGTCCCCCGGGATTGCGCGTCCGCGTTCGACGGCCCCCGGGACGGGGCTTGCGCGGCCGTCACCTCCTCCTCGTTCACCGTGTCCTGGACGCCGTCCTCGACGTCCTCGTCGAACGCGTCGTCCGACCGGCAATTATTGCGTGTCAGTGCGGTGCTGCATGATGTCAAGACGGGGTGCGGCGCGGGCTCGGATTGCGTGGTGAAGGAGGACGGTCTTCCGATGAGCACGCAGTCGTATCCTGTCACGGGTCTCGCGCCGGGGACGACGTACTACGCCCGGGCCGTCGCGCTGTGCACAGAGAACGGGACGCGCGCCTGGAAGGATGCTGTCTGGAACTGCACGACGGCTGAACAGGAGACAGGCGGCGCGCCCACCGGCCTGAACATCACGGCCTGCAACCGGCTCTTCGAGGACACGTACGTCAACCCGAACCGGGGCAACACGGTCGGCATGCCCGGGGTGCTCGGCATCCCCGAACCCGTGGACCAGGGCATCGGCCACACCTTCATCGGCTGGGCCTACACCCCCCCGTCACGGAGCCTCTCGCTCGTCGAGGACGGCGGCCTGACGAGCATCAAGCTCGACGCGTCCGGGATGGGCGTCGCCGACGAGAAGAGCGTCTTCCGGCTCATGAGCGTCGACATCGGCTCGCTGCAGAAGCTCGTCACCGAGGACGGCATCAAGCTGCAGGCCTCGGCCAGCGACCTCTGCCAGGACTACGCCGGCTATGTGATGTCCACGGCGCCGATTTACGGCGGGGTGACGACCACCTATGCTCTCTACCCCGATGGGACGGCGATCCTCCCCGGAGGCAGCTCCACCCTGCGCATCGGCATCTTCGCCGGCGCGGGCAGCGCTCTCGACATCGCTTCCTTCTTCAATCCTGACTTCCTCAACCACAACCTCCGGATGGGCCCGGGCGGTTCCTTGGCCCGGTGCGGCCCGCCGCGCGACTCGGGGAGCTTCCAGGGGACATGGACGACGTTCGAGAAGACGGGACTGGGCGCGGCCCCCTACGGCGCGTACCTCGCGTTCCTCGCGGGCGCGGACGGCAAGCGCTATGGCATCCTCTGCCGCTACCCCGACGTCTCCAAGGCCGACGACGGCGACCCGCGGTGCGGCGGCTATGGGAAGGGCTACGACGACGTCTACGTCGTCGACGTCACGGACCTCGGAACGCCCGTGATGGAAGGGAAGCTGACCGGGTTCTCCGGGCTCTTCTCCTATCTCACGCCCGGCGTCCCGCAGGGCGCGGCGACGATCGGGAAATACGCCTACCCGATCCGCTACCGGCTCCTGTGGAGCCCGATCGCCCCCGAGAGCGGCATCTCCGCGCCTGTCACGGGCTGGTACCGGGCGAGGATCACGGAGCAGGACGGCAAGATGACGATCTTCGACGTGAGCGACCCGCTCGACGTCCAGGCCGTGGAGAAGCTGGACGTGCCGGAACAGGCATGCTTCACGGCGCGCGGCGGCACCAGCGCCCCCTACTGGACGGTCTTCGTCGGCGACACCGTCTATTTCCGTCCCTGCGGCGGGAAGGTTTACCGGCACGCGATCGGCGCGCAGGGCTGGCAGGCCCTCGATTTCGGCGACGCGCCCATCGATTCCTCGGCTTTCGCCCTGGCGAGCGACGGCAAGGTGATGATGAAGTATGCGGATGATCGCAGCTTCTCCCTCTACGGCATCACGGGCGACAGCCCGGTCCTCCTCTCGCAGGGCGTCCTGCCGTACGGCTACCGGGACGCGTCCCTCTACCACGCGCAGTCGAACGCGTGGAGCATGTTCGGCGACCCGTTGCTCGTGGCGCAGGGCGACGGGACGTACCGGCTCTACCTGCGCTCCGACACCCTCAATCACTATAAGGTCGGAGTCTCCGCCTTCAAGCTCGCCCCGGGCCCCACGAAGGCCTCGTGCGTCTGCCAGCCGGCCTGCGCCGGGAAGGCATGCGGCGTGGCCGACGGCTGCGGCGGCTACTGCGAGACGAACAACGGCTGCGCGTCCGGCCAGAGCTGCCAAGGGCGGAAAGGCGCGCCGCCGGCGTGCGGCGCCGGTTGAAGCGGGAAAAAGAAACCCTTAAAAAGCCCATTCCTCGGTTTCTCCCCTATGGATGTCGTAGGGTTCTTCACCGATAACGCCTGGACCATCCTGTTCTACGCTGCCGTCATCGCGCTCATCTACCGTTTCCGCGGCAAGCTCGACTGGCAGGCCAAGTTCATCGGCCTCTACCGCACCAAGATCGGCCTGAAGCTGATGGACCGGCTCGGCAAGCACGAACGGCTCATCAAGACCCTCAGCTATATCGGCATCGTCGTCGGCTTCCTCGGTATGCTCGTCATCACCTTCATGCTCTTCAAGGGCGTGTACGACCTGTTCTTCGTCCCGGGAGCGCCCCCGGTCGTCGCGCCGGTCTTTCCGGGCGTCGTGATCCCCGGCGTGGGCATCAAGGTGCCCTTGGTCATCGGCTGGCTCGCCCTCTTCCTCATCATCGTCATCCACGAGTTCAGCCACGGCGTCGTGGCGCGGGCCTGGAAGGTTCCGGTGAAGAGCAGCGGGCTCATGGTCTTCGGGCCGCTCGCCGGCGCCTTCGTCGAGCCTGACGATAAGGTACTGGACAGGAAGAGCCGGGCCTGCAAGCTCAGCATCTACGCGGCCGGCCCGTTCAGCAACATGCTCAGCGTCCTCCTCTTCATCGGCCTCCTCGCCGCGGCAGGCCCTGTCATGCAGCATGCGGTCTACGCGGACGGCGTCGTCTTCGCCGGCATCACGAGCGGCTATCCAGCCGCAGCGGCGGGCGTCCAGCCGGGAGTGGTCTACGACAGCGTGGACGGCAAGCCCATCGACAGCGCGTACGCCTTCTTCACCGCGCTCAAAGACCTCAAGCCGGGAGACAATGTCTCGCTCGGCAGCACCGAGACGGGTCTGGAGCATACGCTCATCGCCGGGCAGAATCCCCAGAACGCGACGAAAGGCTACATCGGCGTCCTCGTGAGCAACGATCAGACCAGACCCGGCCTGCCCCTGTACCTCCACGCCTTCAAGTGGCTCGTCGAGCTCATCACCTGGGCGCTCATCCTCAGTCTTGGCATCGGGCTCGCCAACCTCATGCCCCTCGGCCCGGTCGACGGCGGCCGCATGCTCCTCGTCACCACGACATGGCTGTTCGGGGAGAAGATGGGCAAGCAGGTCTGGGCCAAGATCAGCCTGCTCATGATCATCATCCTCGGCTTCCTCCTCATCGTGCCCTTCATCATCAAGCCCCTCCTCCACCTCATCCCGGGATTCTAAGCCGAGCAGGCCCAAAACCATTAAAGCTTCTCCCAATTCTCCCAGTCGCATGGCACAGCTCGCAGTCGTCCTCGTCGGAGTGGAGCATCCCGGCAACCTCGGCGCGGTGGCGCGCGCTATGAAGAACTTCGGCGTCCGGGACCTCGTGCTCGTCGACCCGGCATGCTCGCCGCAGGATGCCGAGGCGCAGGACCGCGCGAAATGGGCGAACGACGTCCTCGCCGCGGCGAGCATCGGCTCCTGGGAGCTGCTCAAGAGGTTCGACCTCGTCGTGGGCACGACCGGCCAGCTCGGCAGCGACTACAACCTGCCGCGCACGCCCCTCACGCCCGGTCAGCTCGCGGAACGCGTCGCCGAGGCGGACGCGGAGACGCGCGTCGCGCTCGTCTTCGGCAGGGAGAGCGACGGGCTGCGCAACGAGGAGATAGGGCGATGCGACTTCACCGTGAGCATCCCCGCCGATGCCGGCTATCCCACCCTCAACCTCAGCCACGCCGTCGCCATCCTCCTGTACGAACTTACGAAAAAGGAGAAGGGGGAGGAGCTGCAGAAGGTCTTCCCGCTCGTCAAGCCGGCGGAGAAGCGCCAGCTCAAGAGGCTCATCGACGAGGCGCTGGACAGCATGGACTTCCCGACAGCGGACAAGCGCGAGACGCAACGCGTGCTCTGGCACCGCCTCGTCGGCAAATCCTTCCTCAGCCAGCGCGAGGCCCTGGCGCTCATGGGCTTCCTCAAGCGGGCCAAGAGGCCCTGAGGCGGAGCGACCGCACAAACCTTAAAAAGCGCTTCGTCTGGGAAGGATGCATGCGCTTCTTCCACTTCCTCCTGCTCCTCCTCCTCCTCGTCGCCGGCGCGCTCTTCGCCATGCGCGTGCCCGGCCGCGGTGGGCTCACCGGCCAGGCCTACGCCATCGGCGGCAACATCCCTGCGGGCTACGCCCCGCCGTGGGACGTGTTCGACGACACTCCCTTTCTCGCCCTGAGCGTCCAGCAGACGGACAGCGGCGCCCAGCTCGGCGTGAGCGCGAGCCACGACGGCATGATCTTCTACCGCACCTTCTACGTGTACGACAAGCGCGAAGGCCCCGGCTGGAAAGCCTACAACTTCACCGAAACGCATGTCGGCGGCTGGATACAGGACAGCGCGTCCAAGACCCTTACGGTCCCGACGGACAGCCTTGGCCCCGAGAGCTGGGTGCTCGTCTACGGCTGCGCCGACGTGGACGACGCGTGGCGGTGCGGCTGCTTCAGCGAGTACGACAACACTTGCCAGAAGTGGAGCATCCAGAACTTCACCGGGACGGTGCCGCCGGCGCCGGTCGGGTGCGTCGCTGATGCTGACTGTGCTGACGGGAATCCGTGCACCACGGATACGTGCTCAGACGGTCTCTGCGTGTCTTCGGCTGCACCTGACGGGACGGCGTGCGCTGGCGGCACGTGTCAATCGGGCGTGTGCGTCATCTCGGATTGCGCGTCCGCGTTCGACGGCCCCCGGGACGGGGCTTGCGCGGCCGTCACCTCCTCCTCGTTCACCGTGTCCTGGACGCCGTCCTCGACGTCCTCGTCGAACGCGTCGTCCGACCGGCAATTATTGCGTGTCAGTGCGGTGCTGCATGATGTCAAGACGGGGTGCGGCGCGGGCTCGGATTGCGTGGTGAAGGAGGACGGTCTTCCGATGAGCACGCAGTCGTATCCTGTCACGGGTCTCGCGCCGGGGACGACGTACTACGCCCGGGCCGTCGCGCTGTGCACAGAGAACGGGACGCGTACCTGGCGAGACACGGTGTGGAACTGCACGACGACAGGGACTGCTCCAGCCTGCACGGACGCGGACGGCGACGGCTACAACTCCACCACCAACGTCAACTGCGGCCCGGCCGACTGCGATGACACCAATCCGGACATCAATCCCGGCGCGACGGAGAACTGCACGAACGACATCGACGACGACTGCGACGGTAAGGCGGACGGCGCCGATCCCGACTGCGCGGGCGCTGACGATCACGCCCTCCTCGACACCTTCCTCGCGGACAACGGCCTGAGCCTGAGCGACATCGACGCGGAGTTCGACAATGACGACCATCTCTATTACCTGAGGGCTCTTGGGAAGGGTGTGCATGATTGGTCGACCATATCTCAGATGACACATCTTCAGTACTTGTATTTGGACAATAATCAGTTGTCCGGTTCTCTCCCTTCTTCGCTCGGTCAGTTGGTGAGCCTCAAATTATTGTACTTGGGTCATAATCAGCTGTCTGGTTCTTTGCCTTCTTCTCTTGGTCAGTTGTCGAGTATGGAATCTTTATCCTTGGGAAATAACCAGTTTTCTGGTCCTCTTCCTTCTTGGCTCGGCGGGTTGTCGAATCTCC
>CAZSAS010000035.1:0-7604 GCA_964604855.1 uncultured Methanosarcinales archaeon | reverse complement strand
ACCTCGCGCAGCGGCTCCGGGTTCCGCTTGTTACATTCCTCGAGGCGCGCGCCGATCTGCTACTGGCCCCAGCCGCAGGCCCTGAGGAAGTTCGTCAGGGCGAACATGGCCCGCTTCTTCCCGTCCACCAAGCCGTTCAGGATGTTCTGCATGCAGGGCGGGAACAGCTCTTCCGGGATGGCCTCTTCGGGGATGGCGAATTCCTTGTGTTCGCCGCCGCGCGCGCGCTCCTGCTCGCCGACGTGGTCGAGGGCCTTGAGGAGCAGCTCGGCCGCCTCTCCCCTTGTCGCTTTCCTGCCGTCGAGGAAGCGCGGGAACGCGGTGACGCGTTCGGGCGTGGCCATCTCCTTCTCGAAGTCCATGAGCTTCTCGGACGGGAAGACCATGCTGACCAGCCCTGACTTCTCATGCAAGGAATACGGGACGCGGTAGAGGTGGCGCGACGCCAGGAGGACGGTGTCGACCTCGATGAGCGCGAGAACGTTGAACCGGGGCTCGAAGGCCTCGCCCCCGCACGCGTGGCAGGCGTCGCCCGTCTTGGTCGCGCGCTGCGGCTCCATCACCCCGTTGCAGCGCTCGCACTGGAGGTAGTCATCCATTCCGTCTTTGCGCACGGTGTGCCCGCAGCTGCCGCAGAGGTAGAGCCTGCGTGCCGGCTCGACCTGGCCGGCTTGCTTCGGGGCCCGGCATTTCCTGCAGATCTGCTGGAGGAAGTCCTTGGCCTCCTTGCCGGTGTGCTCCTTGAGCCTGTCGAAGTCGACCTTGAAGCGCCTGTCGAAGACGATGATGTTGTTCTCCCGCACCTTGATGAGCTCGTCGCTGATGTACTCGAGCAAGTACTGGGCGAGCGCCCGCGGGCCTTCGGGGAACAAGGAGGAGGTCGGCTTGCCGTCCGCCTCTTCCGGGAACGCTTCGAACGGCACCCCGATGTGGAAGCCCTTGCTCCCGCTGAACTTGACGCCGACGGAGCGGACGCCGTGGTCGTGCAGGGCCTTGACGAAGAGCGAGGCGGTGAGCTTGCTGTAGAGCCAGTGCGGGCAGTCGATGTCGAGCACGAGGTCCCAGCCGATGCGCAGGTCGTCCTGCTCTTTTCGGGAAGCTCCTGTCTTGAGCCGGAGGGGGTCGCGCCAGCGCTCCTCGGAGCAGTGGAAGCTCGTCGCCTTCTTCTTGGCCAGCTCAAGCACGTCTGTGGGGTAGTAGAGCGCGTCCGGACGGCGCCCGAAGCCCTGGCTGAACCGGGGCGAGACCTCGCGGTGCTCGCAGTCCGCGAGGATGGCCTCCTGCACCTCGCGCTTCTTGTACCATTTGAGGGCTTTCGCGAGGAAGAAGGGATCGTCCATCGCGAGCTTGGCCATGGCGAGAGGGACGCAGACGGCCTATATATGTATTGTTGCCGGGTCGACGAGGTAGTCGGGCTCGCGGTCGAAGAACCGGCTCACCGCCTCGAGGCGGAGCACGTTCGGGAAGGACCTGCTCTGGCGGTAATTGAAGACCGTGACGTCGGTAAAGGGGATGCCTGACGTGTCGGCGAGCGCCCGCGCGAGCGCGCTGTGGGAATATCCCTCGGCGTTGCGGGCGAAGAAGGTCTGGAAATACGCCCGGTACTGTTCAGGAGCGAGCAGGCCGGGCGCCCCCAGGTCGTCGACAGCTCCCCTATCGAAGAGGACGAAGGGGATGAGGCCAAACGGCATCGCCAGCCGCGCGATTGTCGCGAGGTTGATCCTGATGTTCCCGTTCACGAGCTTCTCCTCGAGGCGACAGATAACGCTGGGTTTGAAGCCCGCGGCCATGGCGTACGCAGAGCGGTTCCTGTGGTGCTGGAGCCGATCGTCCATGCGTTCGAGCAGCCGCAGCGAAACGGCCTCGACAATCGATTCGTCCATGAGAAAGGGGGAATGGGCTCAGGCATAAAAAATGTTTTACTTCTTTCTGGAGGCCTTCCGCTTGGTCGTCGTCTTGGTCGCCTTTCGCTTCTTCGGCGATTTCCTGGCGGCCTTCCGCTTGGCGGTCTTCTTCGCAGGCTTGCGCCCGGCTTTCTTGGCGGTCTTCACGGCCTTCTTGACGCCCTTCTTCGCGGCGGCGTAGCCCTTTCTGCCGACCTGCTTCCCGACCTTCATCGTTGTCCTGGCCAGCTCCCTGACATTGGCCGCGAGCTCCTTCAAGTCCTTCTCGTCGACGAGCTTCTGCCTCTTGATCGCCTTCTGCACTTCAGCAGAGACTTTCTCCTCGAAGGCCTTGGCGTTCTTCTTGCCTTGCGCGACGAGGTCGTCGATCATCTGCCTGCCGTCCGTGATCTCGTCCGGATACTTCGTCTGGACTTTCTTGACCAGCCTCGCGGCCTCTTCCCGTGTCATGTCCAGAGCGCCGAGGCCGAGCTTGAACGTGTCCATGAGGATGTCTCGCATTCGTATCACCTACGCTGTTCTTCACCCCTCACAGTTACTGATGGGGGTTCGAGTATTTATGGGTTTTGATGGTGACGAGGATGAGCATGCCGAGCGTGACGAGGAAGAGTCCGAAGCCGAGCTGCCACAGGGGGAGTCCGAGCACGTCGAGCTCCGTCGCCAGGGCGGCGATGAGGCTGCTCCCGATGAAGAAGGCGCCCGCGGTGAGCGCCAGGGCCTTCCTGCTCGTCTCGAGGTCGTAGTCCCGTTCTGCGCGCGCGAACTCTTGGCTGTCGAGCGCGAGGACCACCTTGCCCTCCTTGATCTTCGCCATGATCGTGTCCGCCGCGACGGGGAGGTCGCGCGCCAGGTCCTGGAGCTCGCGCGCGTCGCGTAATGTCTCCTCCTTGAGGCGCGCGGGCGCGTACCGCTTCCGGAGATAGTCCTGGAGGAGCGGCTCGGCCTCGCGTGTCAGGTTCAGCGAGGGGTCAAGCCAGGAGGTAGTGCCCTCCATGGTGACGAGCGCCTTCGCTACCAGGACGACGGACGAGGGTATCTGGATGCTGTGCCTGATGCCGGTGTTGATGAGCTTGTAGACGAGCATGGTTATCCGCTCCTCCTGCAGGCTCGCGTCGTGGTACTCGAGGATGATCGGCGTGAGCGCCTGCTCCAGCTCGGCCGGGTCGCAGCCCGGCAGGCGCGTCCCGAGCCGCAGCAGGACATGGACGACGCCCCGGACGTCCTTGCGGAAGATCGCGTCGAGGAGCTCGAGGAACCGCAGCCGGGTGTCATCGTCGATGAAGCCGACGATACCGAAGTCGAGGACGCCGACGACCTGCCGCTTGCCGCGCCGGAGCGCGAGCAGGTTGCCGGGGTGCGGGTCGCCGTGGAAGAAGCCGTGGGTGAAGATCTGCTTGAAGACCGCATTCATCCCTATCCGCGCGAGCCCTGGCAGGTCGTAGCCCTCGCGCTCGAGCGTCTCCTTGTCGCTGATGCGCGTCCCCTTAAGCAGTTCCATGACGAGGACATCCTTCGTAGAGAGGCTCTCGTGCGGCTCAGGGATGATTATTTCGGGATCGTCCTTGAACGCGTCCCGGAACCGCTTGATGTTCCGCAGCTCGAAGGTGAGGTCGAGCTCGTTCTCCGTATAGCGCTTGAACTCCGCCACGATCCCGCCAGCCTGGAGCGCACGGTACCGGGAATGGTCGATGTGCACGGCGATGTAGGTCATGATGTCGATGTCGCGTTCCATCACGTCGCGGACCCCGGGGCGCTGCACCTTGACCGCGACGACCTCGCCCGTCTTGAGGACCGCCTTGTGCACCTGCGCCACGGACGCGGCCGCGAGGGGCTCGTGGTCAAAGGTCTTGAAGACCTTAGTGAGCGGCTGCTTGAGCTCGCTCTCGACGAGGCCTTTCACGACGGGATAGCTCAAGGGCGACACGTCATCCTGGAGCTTCTTGAATTCCTCGCAGTACTCGTGCGGCACCAGGTCCGGACGCAAGGAGAGGACCTGGCCGAGCTTGACGAACGTGGCCCCCAGCTTCTCGAGCGTCTCGCGCACCCGCTGCGGCGTCGTCTCTGCGGCCTTCTGCTTGAACCGTGCCTTCACCGTCGCGTGCTTGGTGAGGCGGGCCTTGCTCACGAGGTCGAGGAAGCCCTGCTTGACGACGATCGTGATGATCTCCCGGAAGCGGTTCAGATCCTTGATCTCGCGGTTGAGAGAGCGGAGGCCCATGCCTGTCCTCAGCACGCCAGGCTTTTAAAGCTTGCCGAATTCTTTTCCTACGCAGCGCAGGGCCACAATCCTTTTAAACTTGCGAACCAAGAGAGGAGGCAGGAGCGTGGATATGCTTGGCTGCCAAGCTTATCATTGCAGCGACGACGGATGCGGACATGCGGTACGCCTCCGGTTTCTCCGTGCCCGACCCGTTCATCCTTCTCGACACGGGCCGGCAACGCCACCTCCTGCTCTCCCGGCTCGAGTACGCCCGGGCGCGGCGGGCGTTCGCGCGCAAGCCCGGCTTCAGGATCGTCCTCCTTGACCCCTTGTATGACGAGGTGAAGCGGCGGCTCCGCGCGAGGAAGGGCGAAAAGGTGCGGAAGGGCTCTGTGCTCGCGAGGATCGCGGCGGCGTATCTCCACAGCCTCGGCATCCGGACGGTCGTCGTCTCGCCCAGGATGTGGGCGGCGCACGTCGCGCAGCTGAAAAAGGCGGGCGTCTCCGTCACGCTCTCCCCCGCCCCGCTCTATCCTGAACGCGCGGTCAAGACGAAAAGAGAGATCCTTGAAATCACGAAGGTGCGGAACGCGACCGTCAAGGCCTTGGATCGCTGTCTCGACATCCTCAAGCAAAGCAAGAGAAATCAGCGAAAAGAGTTGGTGTACAAGGGGGAGAAGGTGACCTCTGAATATCTCAGGCGGGAGGCCCGGCACGTCCTCCTCGACCACGCCTGCGAAGCCAAGGAGCTCATCATCAGCCACGGCCGGCAGACCGCCTACCCGCACGACCTCGGCTCCGGAACGATCAAGGCGGGCGAGCCGGTCATCCTGGACTTCTTCCCGCGCTCGATGGAATCGGGCTACTGGTTCGACATGACGCGGACGGTGTGTAAAGGAACGCCCTCCCCGGAACTCAAAAAACTCTATGCTGTCGTCAAGAAGGCGCAGGACGCGGCGTTGGCGAAGGTGAAGGCCGGGACCACGACGGGCGCCGTCCACGAGGCCGCGGCACGGGTGTTCGAGCGGGCGGGCTACGCGACGACGGACGAGGAAGGCTACATCCATTCCACCGGGCATGGCGTCGGCCTGGAGATCCACGAGGCGCCGAGCCTGCACGAGAAGGGGACGGAACGGCTGCAGGCAGGCATGGTGCTCACGGTGGAGCCCGGGCTCTACTACAAGAACATCGGAGGTGTGCGGCTCGAGAATACGGTGGTGGTGACAGCGACAGGCTACAAGGACTTGACGCGGAAGGCGAGGGTGTTGCGGCTATGAACCAAGTGATGCAGGAACAGCTCTATGAGGCATTGGACGACAACAGGGACGTGCTCACGATCGTCGAGGGGAAGAACGACAAGCGCGCGCTCGAGCGCTACGGCTTCAACAACGTGCGCACGCTGAACAAGGCGCTCTTCAAGGTGGTGGAGGACATCGACTCGGAAGAGGTCATCATCCTCACCGACCTGGACGCGCACGGCAGGAAGCTCTACCATTACTTCTTCCACGAGTGCGGCAGGCGCGGCATCAGGGTGAACAACCGGCTCCGGCAGCTGCTCCACTTCAGCGAGCTGCGACAGATCGAAGGGCTGCCGCGGTACCTGGAACGGATGAACTAATCTAACGCAGTATGATGTACGCCGCCAACGCCGCAGCGGGCTGAATGGCGGCATACCAGATGTTCGCTTCGAAATATGCATTGCCGTATCTCGAACAGCGCACGAGGTGAGTTTCCAAGCTATCCGCAATCATCTTTATCGGCGCCAACACCGGCACCCAATGTTGCCATTCGGTCCGTGGTACCCCTCGACCGCGGCGACGAGCTCCGGCTCGCGCTCGCTCCATTCGCCTTTCGCCAGCAACCAATCTGCTGCAGAACCCTTGTGGCACGCGACCAGATGCTCGACAATCTCGCCGAGGGTGCGGAATTCGGACTGTTCAGTCATGGTGCTCGCCCTCCTGTGATTCGTGGGAACCGCGCGCTTCCACGCGCTCTACGACCGGTTCAGGCAAGACATCCTCGACCATCGCTTCCTCTTCCATCGGAGGAATCATTTCTTCCACGAGAAGTTCCTCGGCGCTGCAGGGAAATGGCGGGCGACGAGTAAGGCGACGGAGACCCCGCGACTCGACGGCCATGACAAGAAGATCCTCGAGGAGCTCTCGATCGACGCGCGTGCCGACTACGTCACCCTCTCAAAAGTGGTGCCGCTCACCGCGCAGACGATCCGGCAGCGCATCAGGAAGCTCGAGCGCGCGGGCGTGATTGAGCAGTACAGCGCCTTCCTCGACCTGCGCCGGCTCGGGCTGCAGCAGTACAGCGCCTTCGCCGACATCACGGACGTGGACCGCGAGAAGCTCGTCGCCCATCTCGGAACCCACCCCAAGGTCGCCTTCATCGCCGAGTACCTCGGCGATCCCTTCCTCGAGTTCGGGCTTTTCGTCGAGAACCCCTATGGGCTCAGGCCGCTGCTCAGGGACATCGAGAAGGCGTTCCCTGGCTTGAAGGTGCTCGAGCTCAGCCTCTTCGAAGAGGTCATCCAGAGCATCGGCCCGCCGCGCTGCGTGTTCGACTAGAAGGCCTTCCGCAATTCGTCCATCGCGCGGAGCACGTCTTCCAGCGCGAGCAGTCCACTCGTGTAGAGCTTGCGCACCTCGAGGAGCGCCAGGAATTTCGTGTTCCGCAGGACGATGACCTTGAGCGGGAAGGGGAGCGTGCTCTTCCGGACGGTGTAGACGAGCATCTCGAGCTCGAAGCCGGGAGACAAGGAGAACATCCCGCTGTACAGCGTGCGCAGCCTGTCAATGATCGCCGCCTTGAGCGCCTCGTCAGGGACGCTGCCTTTCAGGGAGACAAGATCGGTGAATGCCTGCTCGACAAGCGCCTTCAGCTCCTTGTGCTTGTAAATCCTGAAGTGCTTCGCCACCGCGTTCCAGGCCCTGAGGACGGCATAGGTCGAGCCGTCCTCGTAGAAGAAGTGGATGGCCTTGCCGTGCTTGAAGAGCCAGAGCAACTGGCTCGAGGCGAGGCTGCGGACGAGGTAGAGAGAGAAGAGGAGGAGGAGCACGGTCAGGGCGTAGCCGCCGTAGCGGAGCAGGAGCGGCAGGTAGTCGTTCCAGGTGCACGCCCTGCATGGGCCGCCGCAGTCGACGAGCCGCTCATCCTGGTTCTTCTCCTGGTCGTCGCAGGTCGGGCAGGCCCCGCAGCTCCCGCCGCAATCAACGTCGGTTTCGCGGCCGTTCCTCTTCCCGTCCGAACAGGTCGGGCACGGCGGGCAGGGACCGCCGCAGTCGATGCCGTCCTCGTCCTGGTTGACGATGCCGTCCTGGCAGCTCGGGTCGTGGCAACGCCGGTCGATGCAGCTCTTGCTCGCGCAGTCGAAAGGCGCTCGGCATGCCATGCCGGAGCCGCACGCGTCGCAGACCGCGCCGCCGCAATCCGTATCCGTCTCGTCCTGGTTGACGATGCCGTCCTGGCAGCTTGGGCACTGCGCGCACGGG
>CAZSAS010000034.1:0-7609 GCA_964604855.1 uncultured Methanosarcinales archaeon | reverse complement strand
GCGTCCCTCTGCGCGGTCGGCAGCCAGTGCCGCAGCTCGGCACCCCGCACGTATTTGCGCACCAACTCACCCTTCTCAGAATCATAGGCGATGAAGGCAGGACCGATGCCGTAGCCGTTGAACAGGGCGGTGAATCTCGCTTCGTTCCCGATGGTATCGACGTCGCTGTCCGGGTTCCGCTTCTTCACCACGACCTTCTTGCCGCCGCGTTCCCGGAGGAAGACCTCGCCGCGTTTCCCCTTCGCCAGGTATTCGTCCATCAACAACTCCTCCTATTTCCCGATTCTCTCCTTCCCTCTGCCCTGGTCGTGCAGGCCTCTGCCTTTCCATATCCGATACACATACAGGCGCTCGAAGAAGTGCGCCTCCATAAAAAGCTGCGCATAATGATAGCCTAGTCTCTTGAGTTCCTGGTCGATGCGTCCCTTGTTGGTGAGGCTGCTGAACAGAAGAAGGATGCTGCCGCGTTCAGCCAAGAAGGGTTGTGCCTCGTCGAGAAAACGAAGGATGAGCTCATAGCCCTGCGCGCCGCCATACAAGGCCTGGTGCTTGTCGTCCGGGTCCTGCGGCAGGTAGGGCGGGTTAAAGGTGATGGTGTCGAACGTCTCCCCGTCATCAATCCCCCCGAAAAGATCAGATTTTTTTATTTGGATTTTTTTGATTATTCTTTGATTTTTTTCAGATTTTAATTTTTCTTTGATGCTGTTCCTGATGAACTCCAGGCTCTCGTCATCGATGTCGATCGCGAGGACGCTCTCGACCTCCTCTTTCGCAGCGGCCGTGAAGGCGAGGATGCCGCCACCGGTACCCATGTCCAGGACCTTGCCTCTGGCCTCCGCCTCGACAGCTCGCTGCAGCAGCTCTGAATCCTCCTGCGGCTCGTAGAGGGGCATGGCGGAGCGAGCAAGCGCCGATTAAAGAGTTTTACGGAAACTGTCTGGAGATAGCGGAAATATTTCAGGGCGGCGAGAGGAAAGGTTTTGAAGGCGGAACGATGCATGCACGCATGGCCTTCCTCCGCAAGCTCGCCTACCGCGCCGTGCTCGCCGCCGCGATCGTCACGACAGCCTACAACGGCTGCGTCGCGTACAAGGCGCACCGCGTCATCGACAGCGAGGGCTTCCGCGAAGGGCAAGCGGTGGTGAAGAGCTGGAACAGGCTCTATCGCCATCTCGCGGACAGTGACGGCTTCCGGCGCTGGACAGGGCTCTACTTCACGCTGCGCGGCATCCCCGACGGGGAATTCAGACATGACCTTGATGACTTCCTCGAGCACGCGGAAGAGTTCGCGGGAGAGAGCAAGGAGCTCGAAGCGCGTATCGACGACCTCGTCGGCACCGTCACCTTGACTTCTGCAGAAAGACCTCGTCCACGAGCGCGATGTGCTCCTTGACGCGGTTGATGATGCTGTCGAGGAAGTATTTCTCGATGTTCTCCTCGAAGATCGTGGAGAGCAGGCTGTTCTCGCGGATGCGGTAGTTGTTCTTCACCTTCTCCACGAGGAAGAGGTCGCGCAGGCGCAGGAGCTGCCGCCGGATGTTGCTCGGCGCGATGCCCAGCAGCTCCAGCTTCTCGTCCTTGCGCCGCTGCACGACGCGTTTCTCGACCTCTGCCGAGGTGAGCTCTTTCTCCGCCTCCAGCATCACATGCAGGACGTCGACGATGACGTCCCGAGAATCCCCCGGTTGCAACAGGCCAAGGCTCAAGCAGAGCTTCCGTACCAGGTCGCGTTTCCCGATGCCGGATGCCGGACGCTCATACTTGCGCAACGTCAGTTCAGCCAACGGCGTATCGACGCTGATCTTCTTGACCACAATCACTCCCCCGTCGCGCTTGGGTCGCACGATGTTTATATACTTTTCGGAAACGACTAGAACTTCTGCACAAAAACAGAGAAACAAAAGCATTGCGGGAAAAGAGAATTACGGGGATGACGGACCCAAGGACAAGCTCAAGGTCATCATCGACTGCATTCGCCTCGACTCGTAGCCGTCACGGCCCCGCACCATCTGACGTTTCGGCGAACCCACCGGGATGTGAATGGTACGATCAAGAAGATAGACGCCGTTCACTGGTTTCGCTGAATCCATGAGTTCACGCATCGCTTCCTCATCGAGCCTGTTGAAGACCACGGCCCACGGCCCGGCAGGCATCGTCCCTTCGAGAACGACCTGTGACGGAATCTCGCCGAAGGGCAAACCAGCATATTGCCTGAGATGATTATGCGTGCCGATCAGCCAGCCGGCAGTGAGCTCCGGCTTCGGGCCGTAATGGAGCTGGGCGAGATACTTCCCCACGCCTTCCGGAGTGATGTCGAAAGCGAATGGCAGGTTCGCGACACCTTTCTCCTTCAGCATGTTCCACCCCTCGAGCACGGCTCTCGTCGCCTCCCCGACCTGTTCGGTCGTGAGCTCGTAGTCGAGCGTTGCGCGCGCCAAGAGACGTCGGACGTTCATGCAGGCGGAAATCGCCTCCAGGCATTTAAGCTTTACGCTCGAGTCACCACTCAAGAATCAACTATGAATCTTAGACCTTCTTCAGCGCCAGCGTCGCAGCCTTGCCCTTGATCGTCGTCTGCGCCGTCTGCGCATAGCTCTTGTCGGCCTTCCCGAGGACGAGCTCTTGCGTGCCGGTCCGCTTCTGTATCTCGCCGGCGAAAGCCGTGATGCTGCTCCCCAGTTCCGGAGCGTCAATGGCGAGGAGGATGCGGTCGCTCTTCTGCAGGCCCGCCTCCTTGCGCAGTTGCTGCACCCGTCTGATGAGCTCGCGCGCGAAGCCCTCCGCTTCCAGGACGGGCGTGAGCGTCGTCTTGAGGAAGACGCTGCCGCGCGGGAACGTGCCCATGCGCCACCCGTCCGGCACCCGACGCGAGGCCGTGAAGTCGTCCTTGCTGAACTCGTGGCCGTTCACTGAGACCTTGCCGTCAGGCCCCGCTTCCGCGAGGAGGCCGCCGATCTTGCTCGCATGCTTCTTGATGAACTCGCCCATCTTCGCGGTCTCGGCGCCGAAGCTCTTGCCGAGGTTCTTGTAGTTGGGTTCGACGGTGAGCGGCGCGTCCGTGAACCGTTTATAGATGACTTTCTTGACATTGACCTGCTGCTTGAGGCTCTCCTCGAGGCGCTGCACCCGCTCCGCGAACTCCTTGTCCGCCGTCTCGACGACGAGCTCCGCACAGGGCCAGCGCACGCCGAGCTGCGCCTCGTCCCGCGCCGCCAGCGCTGCGCCGACGACGCCGAACAGCGCGTCGAAGTCCTGCTCCAGCTCGGTGTCGATGCGCTTCCCGTCCCAGGAGGGCCAGCCCGCGAGGTGGACGCTTTCGTGCTCGAGCGAGAACGCCTCTTTCAGGTCCTGGTAGGCCTGCTCGGCGAACATGGGCGCGACGATGGCGAAGAGCCGCATGGCATGATGATAAGCAGTGAAGATCGCGTACAGCACCGTCTCCTTCTCCGCGTCCGTGCCGGTGGCGAGGGTGTCCCGGACGAGCTGGACGTAGTTCCTGCTGAGGTCGAGCAGCAGGTCCTCGACGAGGCCGGGCACTTCGTCGAGGAGGTAGGCGTCCATCCTCTCCGTGACGGCCTTGACCGTGCTGTTGACGCGGCTGAGCAGCCAGCGTTCCTCCACGCCGAGCCGGCTCGCTTTCTGCTCCTTGTAGGAGATGCCCTGCATGTTCCTGAGCCCGAGCAGCAGGCTCTTGAGGTTCCAGTAGATGCCCAGGTTGCGGTGCTTCAGCCCGACATCGTCCATGTTGTAGTTCATGTCGAGCCCGGGGTTCGCGGCGCCGATCATGTAATAGCGCAGCGTGTTGGCCCCGTACTGCGCGATGACCTCGTCCGGCAGGATGTAGTTGCCGAGGCTCTTGCTCATCTTCCTGCCCTGCGCGTCATTGATGAAGCCGTGCATGTAGACGTCCGTGAAGCAGGGCTTGCCGAAGGCGAGGTTGCTCGCGATGTGGAGGAGATTGAACCAGCCGCGGATCTGGTCCTTCCCCTCGAGGATGAAATCTGCGGGGAAGAGCGCGTCGAAATCCTGCTTCTCTTGCGGGTAGCCGAGGCAGCTCCAGCTCGTCGTGCCGGCATCCACCCAGACGTCGAGGATGTCAGGAACGCGGGCGTAGGTCTTGCCGTCTTTCTTGATTGTGATGCTGTCGACCGTGGGGATGTGAAGATCTTCAGGCTCCTCGTCCAGCCCCGCGAGCTCCTTGAGTTCACGAGCGGAGCCGATAACGAGGTAATCGTCCGGGGCGGCATCCTCGACCGTATTGCGCCAGACGGGCAGCGGCGTCCCCCAGTAGCGCTGCTTGCTGATGCTGTTGTCGCGCAGGTTCTTGAGCCAGCTGTCGAAGGCGTTGTAGGCCGCGTTCGGCACCCAGCGGATGCCGTCGTTCTGCCGCACCAGATCGTCCTTGAGGTCTTCGACCTTGAAGAACCATTGCTTCGTGGTGCGGAAGATGACGGGCTGATGGTGACGCCAGTCGTGCGGGTATTCGTGCTCCACCTTCGTCGTGGCGATGAGCGCTCCCCGGCGCTCCAGGGCCGCGATGAACTGCTTGTCGTCCTTCTTCGCGACGAGGCCGGCGAACTCGGCCATGCTGTCGGGGAACCGCCCTTTCGTGTCGAGCGTGTTGAAGGGCGGGATGCCGTTCACATGACCGACCTCGTAGTCTTCCGGGCCGCAGCCGGGCGCCATGTGCACCAGCCCCGAGCCGCCGCTCGTGTCGACGTATTCGCTGCTGAGCAGGACGGTGAAGGCCTTGTCGCTCTCCTGCCGGATCGCGTCGTAGTGCGTGCCGAGGCTGTCCTGGAAGGGATGCGCGTAGCGCCAGCCCTCGAGCTGAGCGCCGGTGACGGTCTCGACGATCTCGTACTGGACGTCGAGGACGCCGCCGAGGAAGGCGCCGACGAGCGCGTTCGCGACGTACCAGTATTCCTCGCCCTCTCCGCTACCGGCCTCTTCGGCGCTCCCTTTCTTGCCGGTCTGCACCTTGACTTTCGCGTACTCAAACTCGGGGTTGGCCATGACGCCGAGGTTGAACGGGATGGTCCACGGCGTGGTCGTCCAGATGATGAGATATTCCCTCTCCGGTTTCTGCCCTTTCTTGTCCTCGAGCCGGAACTTGACGAAGATGCTGTCGTCCACCACAGTCTTGTACTCGAGCTCGTGCTTCGCGAGCGCGCTCTCCGAGATTGGGCACCATGTCATGGTCCGCAGGCCCTCATAGAGCCGGCCCTTCTCGTGCGCCTGCTTGATGAGCCACCACTCGGCCTCCATGAACTCCTTCGTGCTGCTCTGGTACGCGTTCTCAAAGTCCATCCAGACGCCGAGCCGGGTGAAGTCCTTGTTCATGATGCCCATGTTGCGGAGGCAGAGCGCGCGGCAGGCGACGATGAACCTGTCCACACCATAGGCTTCGATGTCCTCCTTCGTGGCGAGCTTGAGCTCTTTCTGCGTGGCGTGCTCGGTCGGCAGGCCGTGCATGTCGTAGCCGGCCCGGTCCCAGACGTCGTGCCCGGTCATGCGCTTGTACCGCAGCACCATGTCCTTGAGCGTCTTGTTCCAGGCCGTGCCGAGGTGCACCTTGCCGGACGTGTACGGCGGCCCGTCGAGGAAGTAGAACGGCTTCGTGCCGGTCTTCCCGGCCCTGGCCCGCTCCTTCGCCTGCCGCTTGGCCTCAGCGTAGATGCCCTTGTCCTGCCAGAGCTTCAGGATGCCTTCCTCGCTCGCCTTGCAGTCATAGCCCGCCATGTCACGACCTTCCTCCGCTCCGCACTTCCCGTCGTTTTATGAGTTTTTCTATAATCGTTGGGGGGTTGCCAGCCAGAAACGTGACCGGCGCTATCCGATAATACCGATGATGCTGGCAAGCATGCCGATGCAGCAGGCCTGGCGGCCGTCGATTCCTCGCTCGCTCAGCAGGAGTGCCATGCCTGGACGAGTGCAACGCCAGCTTTATATAGTTTATGGGCTTCATCCGTGTATGCGCGTCACGAAGGGCTGCCCGTTATGCAGGGGGGACGTGTTCGGCACGTTCGAGACCGGCTTCTACTGCAAGGCCTGCAACCTGATGTATCGCAAGCGGCACGTCCTGTTCAGCGAGGTGCGCGACGAGACCAGGGTGCTCATCACGAAGCACTTCTCCGGCTTCGGCCCGAAAGACCGCAGGGAAGTCGTCGAGACCGAGCAGTTCGAGACTGCGATAGACGTTCCGGAGAAGCACGGTCAGAAGCCTGAACAGGAGAAGACGGCCAAGGCCTCTCAGGGGCCCGCCACGAGAGCCTCGCGCGCCAGAACGACGGAGAAGAAAGCGACGCTCAAGAAACCGGCACCCCGCTCCAAGAAGCCCAAGCCAGCCACGAAGCGGGCTGAACCAGGCAAGAAGACGCATCCTGCAAAGCGGGAAAAAGCCACAAGGAAGCGCCGGTCCGCGAAGCTGGCGACAGCGCCCCACCCCTCGCTCGAGGACCACCCCGCAACCGCGCTCCTGGAAGCCGCCGCATCTCCAGCGCGCCCCGCCGCCCCGGCAGCAAGCGCGAAGCGGAAGAAGAAAGGGAAAGAGAACGGTGGGAAGCCGGGCCTTGAGGACCTCCTCTAGCACGCAAACGTTTATAAAGGGCCCCTTGTTCTCGCGCACCCCATGAAAGGCACCATCGCGAACTACCGCCGCTCGGTGCACCGCACGCGGGGCAACCAGGTCATCGTCCAGCCGGAGGGCTGCGAGAGCCGGGAAGCGGCGGAGCAGCTCGTCGGGAAGAAAGTGAGCTGGAACACGGGCAAGCGCGCGCTCCAGGGCGAGGTGACCGGCGCGCACGGCAACAAGGGCGCCGTCCGCGTCCGCTTCGAGACCGGCATGCCGGGCCAATCGCTGGGCCAGGAAGTCCAGATCAATTAATCGTTCGTTCTTGAGTGTTACACTTATAGAGCTTACTCTTTAGTTCTGAAATAATCAATCAGAAAATAGGGCTTCAGTCCATCACGAAGCAGCCGAGCATGAGGAAGAGCCCTTCGAGCATGAAAAGGATGTAATAGACTATCTCGCTCAGGAAGGGGATGGTGAAGCTGACCACGCCCATGCCGTTGAGGATGACGATGAGGCCGAGGCCGAAGACGACGAGGCCGACGAGCAGGGTGGTGATGCCGAGCCCCGAGTGGAAGGTGAACTCGAAGAAGCTGTCGACGATGATGAAGAGGCCGCCGAAGGCGAGGATGTACACGAGGATCTGGCCGACGACGCTGTTCAGCGGACCGAGCCAGGCGGTCTTGCCGATGAGGGGGAAGAGCCCGAGCAGGAAAATCAAGAGACCGACGAAGAAACTGATCCAGTGGCGGACGCTGTGCATACCTTCACCTCTGCTTTCGTTCCACCGAGCCGGCATATATAAATCTTGCGGCTCGCCTCTCGGCTCACCACCCATCCGGGCTCGCTCCCCGCTTCACTAGGCTGCCGCATCCATCTTGTGGCGGCCCCACTGCATCGCCTTGAGGAGATCGCCGACCTCGTCGTGGAAGCGCCGCTTGTCCTCTGCGAAGTCGGTGTCGAGCATCTCCCGGTCGTGCTTGGGGAACTCCTCCTTGCGGAGCTCCTCGAGGAAGCGCTCGGCGAAATCCTCCTGGT
>CAZSAS010000033.1:0-7638 GCA_964604855.1 uncultured Methanosarcinales archaeon | reverse complement strand
CGAATAACTATATAAAGCGCTGGACGGGAAGAAGGGGCATGGGTCTTGACGTCTTCACCACCTTGTGGGATTGGCTCAAGCAGGGCTTCCTCTTCCTCGTCGGCGCGCTCTTCCTCTTCCTCGTCGTCTACGGCGCGAGCAACGACGCCTTCTTCATGAAATACTACGCGAAGGACGTCGGGCTCGTCCTGGAAGCGGCGCACGCCGCGCGCGGTGACGTCGAGCTCGACTACGCCAAGCTCATGCCGGGGGACGCGTATGACTACAACGCGACGCCGACCGGGCTGCTGCTCCGCGACCACAAGCACACGCTCTGGAAGCTCCGGAAGCGCTACGGCGCCACCCTGGACGGCCCGCGCGTGACCGCGAGCGTCCTTCTCGACCCGCAGGCGCTCGTCGTCCGCCGGCGCGCCGACAACATCACGCTCGGCGGCGAGGACGTCGCGCCCGCGCGCTGCCCCGCCCTGGCGGACAGGCCGACCCGCGCCGACACGCTCGTCCGCATCCTCGGCGACAGCCCCCTCATCACCGAGAACGTGCTGCGCGTCGAGGACGTGTTCACACCGAAGCGCGACGCGAAGCTGACCATCGACGTCACCGTCCGGCGCGACCCGCAAGCGCCCGTCCTCGTCATCACCGGCGCGGCCACGGACGTCGCGCTCGGCGACGCGCTCGTCTGCTCCCTGGCGGAGGCGCTCGCGCCCGTCGACGTGGAGACTGAGGCGGCCCGGGCGCTCGGGCAGCCGCCAAGGGTCGAGCTCACCGTCACCCACCCGGACCTGCCCGGGCTGGACGACGACAAGCTCGCGGGGAGCATCATCCAGGCGCTCGACGGGGTGCTCTCATGACTTCGTCATTCGGGACCTCCTCGCACGCTTCGGAGGTGCGCTCATGACTTCGTCATTCGGGACCTCCTCGCACGCTTCGGAGGTGCGCTCATGACTTCGTCATTCGGGACCTCCTCGCACGCTTCGGAGGTGCTGCAGTGAGGCGCGTCCGGGCGCTGCGGGACCGCCGCGGCCAGATGGAGCTCCTCGTCCACGTCATCCGCATCTTCATCATCGGCTTCCTCGTCTACCTGCTCAGCGTCCAGCTCGGCTTCTTCACCGCGATGGAGATCCCGACGCGCGACGTCGAGGCGGCCCTCGTCACCGCGCGCCTCGTCGCGGCGGTCGCCCCCGACGGGACGCGTGCCGGCATCGTCGACCCGGGCCGCGTGACGAGCAAGCGGCTCACCGACAGCTACCTGGAAGGCTTCGGCGCCGGGAACGTCTGGGGCGCGCGGGTGACGCTGTACGAGACGCGCGCCGCCCTAGAGGACGGGCCGCCGGCGTTCGAGGCCTGGCTCGGCCCGCAGAGCACCGCCGCTGACCTGCTGGCGCTCGCGAAGGCGGGGGTGCGCGGCAGGGGCGGCGGCCAGTACTGGAGCAGGCTCCTCCCCGTCGTCATCGAGCGGCCGGGCTCCGCGGCGCCGGGCTGGCTCCTCGTCGAGGTGGTGAGGCGGACATGAGACGCATCGGCCGCCGCGGCGACGTCTTCCCCGTCCAGCTCCTCGTCACGTGGGTCGTGTTCGTCCTCGTCGCAGTCCTGCTCTTCGGCCTGTTCTGGGCGAGCGCGTGGGTGCTGAAGGGCAAGGTGGCGAGCCAGGACGTCGCGGAGGCCAACGTCGCAGCGGCCGACGGCGGCCTCGCCCTGCGGAGCTGGCTCGCGACGCGCCTCGACGTCCCGCTCGACGTCTTCCTCCCGGCGAACGCGTCCGCGCCGTCCGTCGGCGCCTGGAATGGCACCTTCGCGGACGGGCTTCGCGCCGTGCTCGCCGACCCTGCCTGCGTGGCAGCGCTCGCCGCTGACGGCGGGAGCTACCCCCGCGCCGGCGCCGCGGGCTACGATGCCGTGTACGACGCCCGCCTCCCCGAGGGGTTGTGCCGCGCCTTCTTCCTCCGCACCGTGCTGTACTGGCGCGTCGTCGCGCACGACGATGCCTTCCTCCTCGACGCGGGCGCGTTCTCTATCGGCCACGGCACGGACGCGCCCACGCTGGCCGGCGTGCAGGCCGTGCCCGGGGAGCCCGCCGTCACGCTCCGGCTCGAGGTGGGACCGTGAGCCGTCTCCACCGCCGCGGCAAGGTCTTCAGCCTCGGCATGTTCCTCATCTACCTCATCGCCTGCCTCTGGGCGCTCTGGGTCGTCTACTCGCAGTTCCTCACGGCAGGCGTCGAGGGGGCGAAGGGCTACAGCGTCGGGGACTACCAGGGCGCGATGCTCGGCGCGTACGAGCGCGCGGACCGCACGCTTTCCTACCTCGACGACAGCGCCTCGCTCGCGCTGGACGAGACGGCGCGCCTCCTCTACACGGACGCGCACGCCTTCTTCACCCGCACCACCGGGGACACGACCGAGGGCCTGGCGTGCGGCACCTACGCCTACCAGCTCTGGAACGACAAGGGCGCGAGCTGCCTGCTCGCCGACCCCGCCGGCACGATACTCGCGGCGCTCACGCCGAAGCTGCTCGAGGCACTGGGCAGGCACGCCCTCGCCTATCCCGGGGGCGGCCTGGTGGTCGCCTACCTTGTCGAGCCGGCCTTCGCGAACGGCACGCTCAGCGTCGCGTTCCGCAGCCAGGAGCGCCTCGAGGAGCCGATCGTGCTCGGCCTCGACGCTGCGCAGGACGGCCGCGCCGCGGCGCAGGCCTTCTCGGACGCGCTGTCGCACAGCGCGCTCACCTGGCCGAGCTCCGCCTCGACGACGATCACGAGCTGCTTCGGCCCCCGGAAGGGGGTGGCGGCGGCCGCCGCGGACGTGCACGAGGGCATGGACATCGCGCCCGGCGGCTTCGCGCTCGCCGCGGCCGACGGCGTCGTGCTGAACGACCCGTCCGCGTCCCGGGACGGCACGGTCTGGATCCGGCACGACGGGGGCCTGAGCACGCGCTACCTCCACCTGAAGGGCATCACGGTCAAGGCGGGCGACGCGGTGAAGCGCGGCCAGGCGCTCGGCACGCCCTCCGACACGGGCTGCGCCGCGAAGGGCTGCGGGCCGCACCTCCACTTCGAGGTGCTGGTGCGCGACCTGCCCGCTGGTGCGGTCCACGCCTACGCGTCGGCGAACACGCCCGGCTGGGTCGCGATCAACCCGGCCTGCCTCTTCGACGGGCTCTCGGACGGCCAGGTCGCGGCCTCGGCCACGCAGAGCTGCCTCGCGCCGGGCTATCCCAAGCCGGCCGTGGAGGCGTACTGTGGCGAGTACGGCTTGTCCCTGACGCCGGCGGTCGCCTTCCAGCAGGGGACGCGCATCGACAGGAACACCACGACGCAGGACGCCGCGCTCGGTGCCCCGCAGCGCCCGGACGCCTCCTCGCTGACGCAGCGCCAGCAGGCCAAGTTCCACACGACCGAGCTGAACCGGGCGCGTTTCGGCTGGGACGTCGAGGTCGTGCGCGCGAGCGCCGCGACGGGCGTGCCGCAGCCCCTTCTCCTCGGCGTCATCACGCAGGAGAGCCTGGGCGACCCCTCGGCCATCAGCCACACGGGCTGCGCCGGCATCATGCAATGGTGCATCGACAACAAGGACAAGGCGAGCAGCACGGCCGCCACGTTCTTCGGCAGCCCTGCGTATCTCACCTCCTGCGCGTGCGCCGGTCGCGGGCCGTCGTGCAAGTGCACGCCTGAGAACGACCGGCGCCTCGTCCCCGCGTACGCTATCCCTGCGGGCGCATCCTTGCTGAAGGCGCTCCTCGCCACGTTCAGCGGCTACGCCGACCAGGAGCGCTTCGCGGTCGCCGCGTACAACGTCGGCGAGGGTGTGGTGCAGCACGCGATCAACGGCGTCGGCGGTTCTCCGTCCTGGGACGAGGTTGCGAAGTACCTCACGCAGCATCCCGAGCTGATCGCGTACTTCCCTTCCCGGAGCCAGCAGAAGGCGAAGGTCGCGGAAGTGACCGGGTACGTGGGGGACGTCATGGCCTTCGCGGCCGCGTGGAACGGCGGCGTCCTGCCTGCGCGCGGCGCACCCGTCCCGGGCGTCACCAGGATCGGGAGCTACACCTACGACCCCTCTCTCGCCGCGTCCTCGTCCGACTACCTGGCGCCCTACGTCGCGCTCGTCACGTGGGCGAACCGGACGCTCGCGACGTGCAAGGACGCGCCGGACCCCGGCGTGTGTCTCGAGCAGGCGGCCGCCGCCGCGGGCGTGTCGCGCAGCTGCGAGGACGCGCCGGTGGACTTCTTCGTCAGCCTGTACGAGGCCCTGCGCGACTGCGCCGAGAACGGGCAGGACGATTGCCAATGCGCCATGCCCCCGACGCCTGCCTATGACGAGCGCTCCCTCTGGCGCCTGAGCGTCGACCCCGATTCCGGCGACGCCGTCTTGGCGCACACGCCTTCCGTCGGCGCGCCGCGTACCGGCTTCCCCTCCTTCAGCGGCATGCTGCCTTCCTTCCTCCTTGATGTGCGCGGCGGCATCGTGCCGGACGCGCTCAGCTTCGACCTCAAGGCCGCGCCGGGGCTCGCGACGAGCCTCGAGCTCGCGGCTGCGCACCCGCACGAGAACCTGAACCCGTTCGACGACGCGAGCTCGTGGCCGCCCGGCTGGGTGGCGGAGAAGCAGGACGGCGCGGTCGTGTTCCGCGAGGAGGCGTCGGGCGTCGGGCAGTGCGCGCCCGTCAAGACGCGGTGGGCGTTCTGCAAAGAAGTCGTGCCGGGCTTGCCGCCCGTCAAGTTCGCGCTCACGCTCATCGACGAGACCCCGCCGGACGCGGTGACGGGCCTGGCGTATGACAACGCGACCAGGCGGGTGAGCTTCGTCGCCTCCGCGTCCGTGGACGTCTCGTTCTACAACGTGTACGATGCGGACCCGTCCGGCTCTTCCCAGAAGCCCCTCCTCCAGGTGCGGGGCGCGACGGCGTTCGACGCCGCGGCGTATGCGGGGAGGACCCTGTACCTCGCCGCGGTCGACAAGGCGGGGAACGAAGGGGAAGCGGCGAGCGTCAGCCTCCCCGGATGACGTGCGGTTCTCCGTGCGATGCCCTCTTGAGGCCGCATCTCGGAGTTCACAGCTCCAGGATGATGTCCATGCGCTCCAGGACCGCCTTGAGGTCATCCTTGAGCGCTTCGCGCTCCTGCCGCGCCTTCTCGAGGCGTCTCCGCGCCCGCGCCTGCTCCTCGCGGACGCCGCTCCGTACCACCCGGCGCCGCGGCCTGCGCTTCGGCGGCTGGAGCGCGCGCCGCCGCTTCCTGACGCTTTCCGCGAGCGCGATGATGGCCGGGCTGGACAGTTTCGCCTCGTCCAGGAGGGCGAGGAGCTCCTTGTCGCCCTTCTCCAGCGCGTCGTTGAAGCCGTCCCGGTATTCCTTGACGGCCGCCATCTTCGTGCTGGCGTGGAAGACGTTGCCCAGGGCCTTGAAGTCGACCATGCCTCTCAGCCGGCCGACCTCCCTGTTGAGCGCCGCGATGTCCTCCTCGTACCGTGCTTGCTCTTTCCTGGCTTCTTCGTTCTCCCGTTCGTATCGTTCCCGGAGGCGCTGCTCGTCCTTCTCGGCCTGTCGCCCTCGCTTCTCGAGCGCGGCGAGCTCCCGCTCCGCGTCGGCGATGGCCGCCTCGTTCTCCCGCATCCTGTCGAGCGCGTCCTTCACGGGGGCGACGCCGTTCGCGGCCCCGTCCTTCGCGATGCCCTTCGCGAACGCGCCGATCAGCGCTTTCGTCTCGGCGAGCTCCTTCCCGACGAGCAGGGTGGCCTTCTCGTAGTTGCCGTGCGCCTTCCGCGAGAAGGATGCGAGGAGGGTCCCTGTCTCCTCGAGGAAGGGGGCCGTCTTCTCCTCGTCTAGCGCGCCGAGCGCGTCCTTGAGGCGCCGGGCGTGGCCGATGTACTTCTCCAGGTTGCCTTTCGTGATGGCCTTGGCGCGCTCCTCCGTCCGCATCTTGTCGACGTTGATCGCTTCCAGGACCTTCACCTGTCCATCGAGCTCCTTGGCGAAGCGGCGGACGCGCTCCCGCAGGGCTGCGAGGGCTTCCTTGTCTTCCCGCTCTTTCTCCTTGAGCCAGCCGTCGAGGTCCTTGAACGCGACGGTTTCCTTCTCGGTCGGCGTGTTCCCGAAGAGGTTCCTGAAGAATGTTGCCAGGCCCATCCTATGGGGGGCGGCGGCGCGCTTTATAAAAGTGCTTTCGGGGCGTCCGTCACGCCCACCGCCCCTCCAGGCGAAGTCGCGGCCTTGCGGGCGGGCGCTTCCCGCCACCACTCCCGCGTGGTCCCCTGCAGCAACCATTTTAAACCGTGCGGGAACCCGCCCCTGCATGGAGCGAGTGGAGCGTTTCGCCGGGAGGATGCTTGGCTTCATCGGCGATCACCTGCACGCGGAGGGGGTGCGGACCGGGCTGCAGATGCCCCGCTTCGCCTTCGTCGAGCCGCTCGACGAGGAAGGGCAACGGGTCTACCATGCGGCGCTGCGCGCGGCCGCCGTCGCAGAGGGCGCGGCGTTCGACACGCTCTACGGCATAATCGTGGACATCGAAGCGACGAGCCTCCCGCCTGACGCCCTCGGCACGCAGGTCGACAATCTGCGTCTCATCAACCTGAACGCCCGCTTCCCGGCCGAACCGGCGGTCATCTTCCATGAGCTGCTCCACGAGGTGCGTAACCAGCTGCACCCTGAAGAGCACAATCTCGGCTACATCCCCGAGGAGTGGGCGGTGGCGCGTCGGCACGCCCTGCGCAGCGGGAGGGTGGTGATCGACGCCGATGTCTGCGAGTTCTACGCGTTCCTCGTCCCTTTCGCCGTTGCGGAGATGACGGGGCGGCCCGCGACCTTCAAGCCCGGCTGGACGCTGGAGGAGTTGCGCAGGGATGGCGCGCTCTTCGAGAAGCGATGCCACACGAACGGCCTGTCGGATGCCTATCTTCACGTCGTTGCGGGGCTGGCCGGGCCCGAGACCCCGGACGTCTATTCGGCGCACAGCATCGCCAGCATCGCGGTCTGCGAGAACAGCGAGACGCTGCGGCGTGCATGGCCATGCGTGCTCTCCGGGCCCGTCGCGCTGGCCGAGCGCTACGTCGCGCCGGTGCGGGAGGAGATCGGCCGCCTGAGGAGCGGCTATGTCGCCGCGAGGGACGCGTCGCCCGTGCGCGAATCCGTCGTTCCCCGGCGATCGGTCACGCCCCGCGCAGAAACTACTTAAAGGCGGCGTGCCGGGACAGGGGCATGGAAGCCGTCATCTTCGACCTGGACGACACGCTCATCGACTTCGTCGCGCGCAAGGAAGCCGTGATCCGCGCGAGCGTCACGGCCATGATCAAGGCCGGCCTGGACGTGCCGTTCAAAGAGCTCCTCGCGGACTTCTCCGCGTTCTACTGGGCGCAGGGCATCGAGGACCAGCGCATCTTCCAGAAGTACCTCGCGCGACGCTACGGCAGCGTCGACTACGTCGTCCTCGCGCACGCCATCCTTGCCTACCGGCGCGCGAACACCGAGCTGCTCACGCCCTACCCTGGTGCGAAACGGCTGCTGCAAGCGTTGCGTCGCGACGGGTGGAAGCTGGCCTTGTTGAGCGACGCGCCCAAGCTCGAAGCCTATCTGCGGCTGTGCGCCGTCCGGCTGGAACGCGCGTTCGACGTCGTGCTCACCTATGACGACATCGGCGAGCGCAAG
>CAZSAS010000032.1:4721-7763 GCA_964604855.1 uncultured Methanosarcinales archaeon | reverse complement strand
AGTTCTGGTCGGGAAGGATGCAAGAAAAGCTGTTCAAGTATTTAATTATTTCGCGTTTATTTCACGTCACAGCAGGTTATCCGCGAAATTCATATCTTCCTAGAGACGAAAAGAAGATGCTCCGCCGCTCGGGGAAGGCTGCGCTCAGTCGACGGTGAACAGGCGCGAATCGTGCACCGTGAAGAGCCGGAGCCGCGCGCCCGCATCGAGCCAGCCATGCGCGTAGTTCAAGGCCGCAAACGCATTGACGTCATGCCCCTGCTCCCGGAAGTGACGCGCATCATCGTAGTAGCGCTGCGCCATGTCCAGGCAGTCCTTCGCCTCAACCTCCTTCTCAGGGTTGATCGCCACGCTCGCCTTCTCCAAGGCTTCGCCCGTGATTGCGAAGTACTTGTCCAGGCGCCTGTCGCAGATTACGTTGATGGGTTTCTTGGCCATGCCAGTCGTAGTCAAGGGCATTTTTATAAATGTGACTCCTTTTTCGAGCCACCATGCGACGCGCACGTCTCTTCTCGGCCTTCATCGCCGGCGCCAAGCAGGCCCCGCTCCTCATCGGCGGTCAGGCGGTCATCGAGGGCGTCATGATGAAGAGCAAGCATCACCTCGCCACGGCCGTGCGGACGCCGGACGGCAGGATTTCGGTGCGCCACCGGAAAGAGACAAGCTACGCGGAGCGCCACGGCCTCGACAAGGTGCCGTTCGTGCGCGGCGTCTTCGTCCTGTTCGAGACCATGATCATCGGCTTCAGGGAGCTGAACTGGAGCGCGAACGAGAGCATGGGCGAGGAGGAGGAGAAGCTCAGCGCGTGGGAGATCGGCCTGACGCTCGCCTTCAGCGTCATCCTCGCGCTCGCCCTGTTCAAGCTGCTGCCGCTCTTCCTCGCGACGATCATCACCGAGCAGGCCGCGGGCGGCAACTGGATGCTCAACCTGCTCGACGGGGGGATCAAGTTCCTCGTCTTCGTCGGCTACATCGTCGCGATCGGCCAGTTCAAGGACGTGAAGCGCCTCTTCATGTACCACGGGGCGGAGCACAAGAGCGTGAACTGCTACGAGGCCGGGAAGAGATTAACCCCAAAAAACGCAAAGAGATTCACCAAGAAACAGGCGAGATGCGGGACGACATTCGTCGTGTACGTCTTCGTGCTCAGCATCTTCCTCTACCTCTTCATCCCGTTCGGCTCGGGCTTCTGGACGAAGTACCTGCTCCGCATCGCCCTGCTCCCGGTCATCGCCGGCATCGTGTACGAGTGGATCCGCGTGGCCGGGAAGTGCTACAAGAACAGCAGGCTCGTCCGCATCATCAGCGCGCCCGGCATGGCGGTGCAGGCGTTGACGACGCGGGAGCCGGACCTGCAGCAACTCGCCGTCGCGATCGCCTCGCTCGAGAAGGTCATCAAGGCAGAGGCGAAGGGGAAGGGCGCGATACGGGCCTGAAGACCATCCCTTCCTCTTCACCCTCGCGGCAGCCCGGCTCGCTATACTCCAGAACCATGCTGTTCGCGATCTTTTTGAACGTGTCGTGGGAATAGAAACTATGGTCCAGCCCGTAACGGACGCGCCGCTGCGGATAGACGAAGAGCCGCTCCACGTCCACAACCCTGTGCGGCCGCTCGTCTGATACCGAGGCATGGAGCTGCAGCAACTGTTCCTCATCGGCGAGCCGATAGACGCCGCCCCGCACCAGGGGATAGCGCCCGTCCGCGTCCCTGACGTTGACGAGCCCGAGAACGAGATCGTTCTCGTACGTCTTCATGAAGCCGACAGGGACGCCATTGACCCTGAGAAGGCTGGCGGGCAGATGGTCATCCTCATCAAGGGCCCAATGGAAATACCTGTCCGTATTGCCGCATGTCATCTGACCGGAAGGCCCGTAGCGCATGCTGATGACATCATCGCCATGATAGGTCGGGCCGTCCATCGGCCGTTGCGAATCCCGGGTGCCGATGCTCGCCACCATCGGCAGCGAGTAGAACCTCCGCAATATCATCTCAAGTTCGTGCGGAAGCGGCGGAAGCTGGTCGGCGCAGAGCGCGGAGCACAACCCGACGATCTTTCCCAGGTCTTCCCCATCCACGATACGATGGAGATCCGCCGTCGTGCCGCCCCACAAGGGGAAGTAGCGCAACGCTTCCGTCTTCTGATCGGTATCGGAGCTTTCCGTCTGTCGGATATGCTGCCGGGCGAACCACCCCAATTCCTCGGCATCATGGGTCATGGTGAGCTGCAGGAAGTGATTCCAGAAACGGCGTGAATCCCATTCGGCTATCGGTGCGGAAGCACTCAAGTCTCGCTGCAAGCCCCGGGTCGAGTAATCGAGTCGCTTCTGCGTTTCTTTTCTGGAGAGGCCGCGGGACTCCAGCCAGCCGACCAGCTCGTCTTCCGTGAGCATGAGCGCCAGGATTCACCACTTCTTAATAAGGATTTGTTCTCAGAGACTAGGATTCTTGCCGTCGGTCCCCTGCCAGAACGCCAACTCGTCCGTCTTCTCGTCGACGATGGGAAGGCTCTTCCTCGCGATTCGCTTCTGTCGCGCGCGCGTCCGCTTCCTTTTCGCAATCGCTTCCTCCTTCGTCGGCGTGCCCTTGCCGCTCAACCCGACCGAGGACGCCGGGGTGGCCTTGAGGTAGTCCTTGGTCGCGAATGCCTTGCCGGACAGCGCCAACTCCCGGTACTTCGCGAAGTCGATCCAGGTGTGCCATCTCCCCCGCTTCCGGAACGACCGCTTCGCGACCATGACGACGCGGGACGGGATGTGCTCGCTCACCAGGCGGTAGCCGGGCAGGTAGTCGAGCAGGTGCTTCGTGAAGGCGACGACCTCCTCATGGGAGGGCATGTGCTCCTTGGTGAGGCGTTGCTGGCTTGCGCCGACGTGCATGTAGCTCTTGACCTCGAGGAAGTCGGGGGCGCCTTTCCCGATGAGCGCCGCGTAGTTCCACGGCTCGACCATGTTCAGGCCCTTGATCGCGGTGAGCCGGATGCAGGTGCGCTGCCGTTTCTTGGCGAGGTGGCCGAGCGAGTCGTTCAGCCGCTCCCAGTAATC
>CAZSAS010000032.1:0-4711 GCA_964604855.1 uncultured Methanosarcinales archaeon | reverse complement strand
TCCGGGAAGAGCGGGACATCCACGTCCTTCAGCAGCTCCTTGTTCGGCGCGTCAAGGGAGATGTAGAGCTGCGTGACTGGCGCCAAGTCCCTAATCGCGTCTGGGTACTGCGCGTTCGTCACGAGGAAGGTGCTGATGCCCTCCCTGTCGAAGAGCGCGAGCAGCTCGTTCATGCGCGGATAGATGATGGGCTCGCCCGTCAGGCTGAGCGCGACGTGCTTGACGTCCTTGCTCTGCTGGAAGATCGCCTCGGCCACTTCGTCGTGGCCACCGAAGCCGGTCAGCAGCGAGTGGTGCGCCTTCTTGCTCCCCTCCAGTATCGCTTCCGGCTCGTCGACGCCCCACTTCCACTCCTTGCCGACGGGGGCCTTGTAGCCGCGCCAGCAGAACGTGCACCGGTTCGCGCAGGACAACGAGGTCGTCATCTGGAGGCATCGGTGGCTCATGATGCCGTAGAACTTGAGCTTGTAGCAGCCGCCCCGGCCGCGGAGCATGTTCTTCGTCCAGCCGCACGTCTTCACGGCCGAGTGCGCGCCGACGACGCGGTACTGCTGCTTCTCCAGGTCCTGCTTCGCCTTCTCCGTGAGCATCTTGTGAGAAGTCAGGGGAGGGGTTAAAAAAGTTGCGTTGCAGAACAGGCCAGTCACTGTTCCTTGAGGTGTTCCTTGAATTCCTTGCGCGTGATGTACTGTTCGCCCTTCCAAGCCTCGACGCGCTGGTTGAGCCGCTCGAACTCGCGCCGCCGCCCGGAATCCTTGAACGCGCCGACGAGCTTCGTGGTCTCGGCCATCACCGCGCGCAGTCGTTGCTCGATCGCCGTGATCTCCTCGCCGAGGTCGCGCACCAGGCGCGCCATGGAGGCGTGCCCTTCCTCGAGCCGCTCTTCACGGACGTGCTCGGCGGAGACGATCTGCGCGAAGCCCGTCTCGAGCCGCTTGATGCGGTCCTGCAGGCTCGCGACATAGCTCTGGAGATCGTACTCTTCGCCCTGCGCCATCCCGCCCCTGAGCGCAACGGGGAGTTAAAAGGCTTTCGCTCTCACCGCTACCCAAGACAGTAGCCGGCAATGGCCGCCTCCTCACACGTTTCTCCGCGTAGTTATCCTCGGGCAGGAAGCGCGGAACGCGAACGTTCTTCCTGGTGAGGTAGTCACAAAACGTTTAAATACTGCTTCGGGAGTACCTACTGGAGAGAAGGGGGTGTACGTTCCATGGCTCTTGATATAGCTCCACCGAGCGCGCCAGGCGCGCATGACGAACAGACAGGATTCTTCAGCAAGCTCTTCCGCAAGAAGCAGAAAGAGCAGCCGCAGGCAGCGCCGGAAGCCGCGGACCAGCTCTCGAGCTTCGAAGGCAAGCCGAACCTCGAAGAGGAAGCGTTCGACCTGGACGAGATCCGCCGCAAGCTCGGCGCCGACAAGCCCGTCCCGACGCCGCCTCCGGAGACACCCGTCACCGAGCAGGCCATGACCAGGCCGGCGTCCAGCCCGGAACCGCTTCCCCCAACCCGAAAAGGACCGATCCCCGAGACCCCGATCAAGACGCGAGAAGCCCGGATGCCCACAGAGCCGAACAGGACGCTGAGCAGACCGACACGGCCCGAGCATGCGCCGGTCGAGGAACCGGTGAGCGAACCTGTCAGCGAGCCTGAGCGCGTCGACGTCCCGGCGCCGGAGACAGAGCCGGCTGCTGAGCCTATCGAGATCCAGACCGGGAGCGACCCTATCGAGATCGAAGCGTTCGCGGAGCAACCGCCGGAACCGGAGAAGCACGCTGCCGAGGAGGAAGCGCTCGCCGAGCTCGAGACGGAAGACGAGGCTCCCGCCCCGTCCGTCACCGTGGATGACTGGACGGCCCACGACCAGCCTTCGGAGCACAAGGCTGGTTCCGAATGGGTCACGCATGCGGAGCCGGACGCCGAAACGGCCAGCAAGAGCGAATGGGAAGAGCACCACCCGCAGCGGGAAACGCGCGAGACGCACCACGAGCCGAGCGAGTGGACGGACGAGGTCCCGGCGGGGGAGCCGGCGGCGCCGACGCCTCAAGCGCCCGAGTCAGAGGAAACGGCCCCCAAGCCTACTGGCGACGAGGAGCCCGGTGCGTCCGTGGCGGCGGAAGCCGTGCCCGATGAGGGAAGAGAAGAGAAGGCTGCGGTGAAGAAAGAAGCGAGGAAAGCGAAGGCCGACGTGACGGCTCCCGAGCAGGACCTGCCGGAAGCGCCGGCGACGGAAACGTCCGGCATCCAGGCGCCGGCCGCCGAGCCTGACGAGCCGGTGCGTCTGGACGATGTCGCCGGTGCGCATTTCAAGGAACTTGAGGAAGAGCACCGACAGCTGGATGAGGAGCTGAACAGCATCGTCGAGGGTAGCGACGCGCTGCCCGAAAACGGCCACCCGCTGGACAAGAAGGCGCCTGCCGGGAGCGAGTTCGTCCTGAAGAGCGGGCAGAAGCTGAAGAGCCTGCGCGACCTGATGCAGGCGATGGAAGTCATCGATGAGGAGACGTTCAAGCACCACGTGGACGGGAACAAGAATGATTTCGCCGCGTGGCTCAAGCACGTCATGGAGGAGGAGCAGCTCGCCGACGAGATCAGGAACGCGACTGCGCGCCAGGAGCTCATGCGGATCCTCGAAGAGCACGAGGAGCGCATCCAGGAGGAATTCCTCGAGGAGGAACACAAGCTGGACGAGTTGCTCCAGCAGCGCGGCGAGAAGCTCGAGAAGGCGAGCGCCATGGACCAGGAGCTGGAAAGCCTGAAGCACGAGCTTGACGATAAGAGCGCTCAGCTCGCGGACAAGCGGAAGCTCATCACTGCAGAGGTAGAGAGACGCCTCGCCGAAGAGGTGGAGAAGCGGCTCGCTGAGGAGCGGGCGAAGCTCGAGGAGATACGCGAAGAGGCCGAGGCGAAGCGCCAGGAGTACGAGAAGCGTCTCGAGGTCATGGGCCAGGCCTACGAGCAGAAGTACGAGAAGCGTGAACTCAAGACGACCGAGCTCGAGGAGAAGGTCATGAGCAAGAAGGAGTCGCTCCAGAAGCTCGAGCAGACCCTCAAGGAGGAGAAGGCCAAGCTCGAGGCGGCGAAGAAGGAGACCGAGACGATGCTCGAGAAGGCCAAGCCGCTCGAAGAGCAGATGGCCCGGATCGATGAGGACCGCGCGAAGCTCCAGGAGGAGCAGGAGGCGTTCAAGGCCGAGAAGAGGAGCATGAACGGCAAGCAGGCCGGCCTCGTCAAGCGGGAGAAGAGCATCGACGCGCTGAAGGAGAGGCTCGAGAAGGAAGAGGCCGCGTTCAAGGAGCAGAAGGAGAAGCTCGAGACCGCGCTCCAGGAGCGCGAGGCCGCGCTGAAGAAGGCCGAGGCGGACCTCAAGCAGGAACGGGCAGCGTTCGACAAGGAGTCGAAGGAGCTGCGGGCCGCGTTCGAGAAGGAGATGAAGGAAGGCCGCGCAGCGCTCGACAGGGAGACGAAGGACTTCCGTGCCGAGCAGCAGAAGACCCTCGCCAAGGTCAAGGCCGAGCGCAAGAAGGTGGAGGAGCGCATCAAGAAGGCCGAGGATGCCGAGACGCGCGCCGAGGAGAAGCTCCAGGAGCGACGCAAGATCGCGCAGTACGTCCAGGAGGCGGAGAAGAACATCGAGCGGCATCAGGAACGGCTCGGACGCGAGGGCTTCCACACCTACCTCCAGGGCAAGCTGACCGGCACGACCCCGCCACCCGAGAGCGTCCGCAACCTGCAGATCTACACCATGATCGACAAGGCGCGGCACGCCCTCACGGATGCGGAGGTGGCCGAGGCGCGCGACCTGTACAAGCAGATCCGCGGCCGCTTCAACAAGGAGCAGTTGTCGCCGAACGAGAAGCAGGTGCTCTACACGACCATCCGCGAGCTCTACGACGACATCCAGCTCGCGAGTTTGAAGGCGTAGGTACGCTCGGAAACCCTTTCCTCAACCTCTCTTTCGAACCTTTTTTCTCTATCCTCCCGACCTCTCTTCCGGACACTCTTTTCTCAAAGATTCCGGAAAACAACCGAGTATGTTCTCAAGACCCTGAATGCGAAAACACCGATATAATGGCCTCAACCTCACGAATTCGGTTGATTCCATATAAGAAGTGTTTAGTGCAATATTTCTTCGGCGGCATTTACCAATCAGTTTGCACATACTCTACAAATCGATCAGAAGATAAACTAAAATATGCCCTTACTTGAGAAGATTCCCGAATCTCAGGGATTTCTTCTAGCGGAGAATCAATAGAGTGAATTAGCCATCGAAAATCTTTTCGACGTTTAATCTCTAACGCAAGTTTTCTGGCATCTTCAAGTGATGGATGACTGATAGCCATATCGTAATGGTCAATAGGATATGGTAAACCAGAAATCTCAGAGGACAAGGCAACTTCATGACCTTCAGCCTGAAGTTTTTCTACAAGCAGTTCCAGAAATGCTTGATGATTTTCTGGTTGCGTGTCCAGTTTTTTATTGACCATAGCAATCTTCATGAGAATCGGGAATCAATTTCGGTTTTTAAATGCCGCCTACGAAATACTCCTTCGCTACGCTCAGGCCCTCGCAAGCTCGGGGCACTAAACAGGACTTTAGCGGGGAATCTGCGGATTCCCCCAACTTGCTCCCTACGGTCGCAAGTTCGCTAAAGTCCGGTGTTATACGCAATTAAATTTTCACTAGTCTAAATCTCATTCTTCTTTTAGAAAAA
>CAZSAS010000031.1:0-7960 GCA_964604855.1 uncultured Methanosarcinales archaeon | reverse complement strand
AAAGGCGAGGTCGTCGCGATCATGGGCCCGAACGGCTCGGGCAAGAGCACCCTTGCCAACGCCATCATGGGGCATCCGAAGTACGGGATTACGGCCGGCACGCTCACGCTCGACGGTGAGGGCATCACCGCTCTCGAGCCGGACGAGCGCGCGCAACGAGGGATCTTCCTCAGCTTCCAATACCCTTCCGAGATTCCCGGTGTGACGCTGTTCACGTTCCTCAGGACAGCGATCAACGCGCAGCGGAAGGCGCGCGGTGACGGCAACATGCGGCTGTTCGACTACACGAAACTGCTCGAGGAGAAGATGGCCTTGCTGAAGATGGACGCGACGTTCAAGGACCGTGCGGTGAACCATGGCTTCTCCGGCGGCGAGAAGAAGCGCGCCGAGATACTCCAATTGGCCATGCTCGACCCGAAGGTGGCGATCCTCGACGAGACCGATTCAGGCCTGGATATCGATGCGCTCCGCACCGTGGCGGAAGGCATCAACGCGGTCAGGGTCGGCGAGCAGGGCCGCAAGAAGTCCATCCTGCTCATCACGCACTACCAGCGCATCCTCGACTACATCACGCCCGATCGGATCCTCATCCTCAAGGACGGCAGGATCGTGAAGGAAGGCGGCCCCGAGCTGGCGAAAGCGCTGGAGAAGGACGGCTATGCCGGCGTCGAGGACTGACGTCGCGGCCAGGAACCGGGGCTGGAAGGATGCCAACTGGCCGGAAGAATCACGGACCGGAAGAATTAAATACGAGGAGCACTATGTTTTCTACTTCGAGCATGCAGCACGCGCCAGCTCGAAGCGAATCTCCCGCAGTTCTTGACCCTGCTCTCCACATCCTTTCCGGTCTCGATGTCCGGGTCGCTGAGGAGGAAGCGACGGTGTACGCGTTCTCTCAGTTTGACCGATGTATGGTGAAAACAGTCTTTGAGGTTCCCTATGTCATCGAGTATGGGAACGGTTCTGCCAGCGAAGTGATGCGGCGCCTTCCCGCTTTGAGGAGTGCCTTGGAACAACAAGGCCTGGGGCTCTCTCAGCCTTTCTCTGGTGCCGGCCGGTTCTGCGTCGCGGTGCTGGGCGCTCCAGTGCAGGAACGGGTCCTCATGGGTTGGCCGGTCGCGATGCTGGAGGAGCGTCAGGGCCATTATCGGTTCCGCAACGTGAACGAGGATGAGGACCGTGCGGCCCGCGCGGCACACGGCGCATTGCTCTATCATACACCGCAAGACTTTTATACTTGATTCTGCCAGGAAGGCCCACGACACGGGTGCAGCACACGAGCGTAGAGAACAGTCCCGACGTCATACCCTCTCTTCCATCAGCGCCGCTCCGCCATCTCGTCGATGTGCCGCGGATGCACTTGCTGCATGACCCTGACGGGGTGCTGGGCGTCGTCATCGGTCAGCATACCTATTGGCTCTTCTCCACCCCTGAGGTGTACGCTGCGCACGGCGATCCTAGACTGGGATTCGTGGACGCGGTGAACCCGATCGTCTCCGTCGCGGTCGGCGGCGAGCGACTCCCTGACGATTATCGCTGGGTTGCTGGGCTGGCCAGGAAGGAGGGGCTGGTCCTGCATGGCATCCATGACGTGCGTCTCGAGAACTGCGGCTTCCGCTTCTACGCGCTTCTCGGCAACGGCCCTGACGCCTGGATCAAAGATTATCATCCACTCCTGGGCGAGGACCTCTCGACGCTCGTGGATGGGACGCACGGCGCGTTCGAGCGCTACACGCCGCCCCTGGCGAGCGTCCCCTTCCCTGTTGGCGCGGGCGGAGAGTTCGCGATCGTCAAGCGTCGTCCCGGCTCGTCGGAGGATTTCGGGGCCTTCTTGGCGCGCTACCTGTGCCAGCCGCCTGCGCCCTCCGGACCAGGGTGGTGACCGTCAGGCTTAAGAACCCCCTCTTTTCTCCCCCGGCAACAAGGTTTGTGCCGCCTTGGCGCGGCATACGCAAGTAGCGCCGCGGCACAAACCTGGAGTGACACCATGGTCCCTGTCTACACCGCCGCGAGCCCCATCCAGGGCACGGGCTGCTACGCCGGCCGCGACATCCGCAAAGGCGAGCTCGTCGCCGAGTATGACGGCCCGCGCATCAGCGAAGAGGAGGCGGACGAGAAGTATGCGGACACGGAAGCGACCTACCTCTTCATGCTCGAGGACGGCACGGTGATCGACGCGACGCACGAGCCGGGCCCGGTCAAGTACATCAACCACAGCTGCAGCCCGAACTGCGAGGCGCGCGAGCACCGCGGCCGCATCCTCATCTACGCGCTCCGCGCGATCAAGAAGGACGAGGAGCTCAGCTACGACTACCAGCTCGCGGCGGACGAGGACGACAGCGGCCTCGACTGCCGCTGCGGCGCGAAGGGCTGCCGGGGCACGATGCGCGGGGAGCGTTAGGCGTTCTCTTGGCCCCTGCTGCTGAAGGCCGCCGCCACCAGCAGCGGGAAGGCGATGCTCGCGTCGCAGTGCACCTTGACCTGCTCGCTCGTCGGCCTGATCTTCCCCCACGTGATCGCTTCCTGCACGTTCGCGCCCGAGTCGGAGGCGTCGAACTCCTGGCCGGTGTTGATGTAGACCGCGTACTCGGCGCCTTCCCTGAAGATCATCGCGTTCAGCAGGTGGTGCTTCGCGACGCCGCCGCCGAGGATGATGACGCCCGCCTTGTCGCAGTTGATGGCGAGATCGTTGAGCCGCTTCATGTCTGCGGAAACATCGAAGAGGAAGTCGGGCGATCGCTGCTTCTCGAAGTGGATCATGTCGCCCAGCGAGCCGTCGGTGATCGCAGGACAGAACCACTGCACGTCATTCTTCGCCGCCCAGTACATGATCGCGCTCTCAGGCTCGGCAGGCACCTTGTCAGAAAGCGCTCGCTGCAGCTCCTTGTCGCCGAGATACGACCCCATTTCTCTAATCAGGAGTTGTGAGGTGATAGGTTTTCCTTGTTTTCGTTGTTGTTCCCATAATTGGCCGAGGAAGGGGCTGAACGCCTGCTCGAAGATGGTGTAGCGGTCGTTGGGCACGAAGATGTTGCCGGTGCGGTTGATGCCCTTGTCGAAGAGCGGCTTGCCCGGCACGTCGAAGCTGCCGAGCACGAAGTGCTTGTAGCACTTGATGAAATCCTCCTCGACGGCGCCGGCCGTGCTGACGAGCACGTCGACGAGCTTGTGCTTGACCAGGTAGGCGATTGCTTCGCGCACGCCGCACGAGATCATGTTGCTCGTGAAGGCGAGGAAGATCGTGCAGTGCTCGTCGCGCATCCGCTTCGCGATCTCGACGGCGCGCGCGAGATTGCTCGCCTGGATGCCGGTGTGGAAGTATGCTTCCATGAATTTCTCAAGGTCGAAGGGTCGCTCGTAGTCGTACCCTTCGATCTTCGGGTAGTGGTCGATGTCAGCGTTCTGCTGGAGCTCGTCCTTGCTCTTCGTGTAGGAATCGTAGTATTGCTTCATGGGTATCGCCTCGGTGCTGCCGCCGCGGTTCGCGGACGGAGAGGGGTTGAAAAAATGGCTTCAGGACTATGAGAAGGCGGGCGGGTCTAGCTCCCTTGCTTGCGCACGCTGGACATGGTGTGGGGTGAAACCTTTCCGGTTATAAATCCAGCTTATTTTCTATAATGAAAAGAATATCAGCCTTTCAGTTACCTTTATAAAACCACTCCGGTTCTCGCGCGCCATGATTATCCCTGTACGCTGCTTCTCCTGCGGCAAGCCGGTCGCGCACCTCTGGAAAGAGTACCAGGAGCGCACCAAGAAAGGCGAGGACGCGGGCAAGGTCATGGACCAGCTCGGCCTGAAGCGCTACTGCTGTCGAGCATTGTTCCTCGGCCACGTCGACCTCATCGACACCGCTGCGGCGTTCAAGAAATCCTAGCGCTTCCGTCGCGGACTGCGCGTGATCATCTGGTGCTTGAATGCGGGCTCGCGTCTCGGCGGCTCCTCGACGGATTCCCGCTTCGGGTTTTCCTTGAGCTTCTCCTCGACGAGCTCTTCCTTCTTGGCTTCGCCCTTCTCCTTCTGCTTGGGCATGCTCCGCTGGCCGACCAGCCAGGCGCCGGCCACGACGAGGGCGATGACGAGGAGGGCGATGACGATGACGGGGACGATGCTCCCGCGGCCAGGAGAGGCGGCGGCTGCCTTGCCGGAATCCTCTGCCGCGGCAGACGCGGGCTCCTCAGGGACGTCGGCCGGGACGTTCCCGGCGTCCGCGGGCGGGAGGCTCTCGTTGACCGCCGCTTCCGGGGTCTCAGTCGCTGTCGAGGCTTCAGTCTGCTCCGGCATCCCTCCGGTTCCGTTTCCCGTCTCGTTGGACGCTGCTCCCGGCACGCGGTCCGGGCGGTAGAAGGTGAACGTTCCCTTCTTGCCGTCGAGCGCTGAGAATTCCATCACGAGCTCCGCAGAGCCGTCGCCTTGCAGGTCGAGGGCGAAGCGCTCCCCTTGCCGTATGCTCGCGCGCTCCCGATTCCCGCCTTCGCGTTTCAGCTCGAACTGCCACTCCTCGCCGAACCGGTTCTTCATGATGACCTCGAGCTCGAGGGGCAGCTTGGTCGCGCCTACGCCGTACTGGATGACGATCTGGTCATTCGGCAGCACGTCCTTGACGACGGTCGGCCCCGGGTCCTGGGCGCGGTACTCGAACTCGTAGGAATTGCTCCCGGGGAGATAGCCGCCCTTCTCGGACACGACGGCGGCGAGCGTCGGCACCGCGGCGCAGACGAGACAGAACACGAGCAGGCACGAGAGGACGATGCGTTTCATGCTTCTTTCTGCTTTCTCCTCCCTTTTATAGTTATCCCTGTTTTATAGTTATCCCTGCACGCCCTCCAGAGTAAGTTTTATAATGCCTCCTCGGCCTCTCTGGAGGCATGGCCGAGCAGAAGCCTGAGAAGAAGCGGACTGGCGGGCCGCTCGCGGATGGCGACGAGAAAGCGGGGCGGAAGCGACGCCTCGACCTCAAGGCGGTCGCGCTCAAATGGCAGGCGCGCTGGGCCAAGGACGGCGTGTTCCGGACCGAGGACCCGCTCACGTCCAGGAAGCGGACCTACTACTGCCTCGAGATGTTCCCCTATCCCTCGGGCTACCTGCACATGGGCCATGTGCGCAATTACAGCCTCGGCGACGTTAAGGCGCGGTTCGAGCGCATGCGCGGCAGGAACGTGCTCTACCCGATGGGCTACGACTCCTTCGGGCTCCCGGCGGAGAACGCGGCGATCAAGCACAACCGGAACCCGCACGAGTGGACCGAGCACAACATCCACGGCATCAAGACGCAGCAGCGGCTGATGGGGCTGAGCTACGACTGGAGCCGCGAGCTCGCGACCTCGTATCCGGACTACTACAAGTGGAACCAGTGGTTCTTCCTCAGGCTCCTCGAGAAAGGCCTCGCGTACAAGAAGAAGGGGCTCGTCAACTGGTGCGCCAAGTGCGAGACTGTGCTGGCGAACGAGCAGGTCGTCGACGGCAGATGCTGGCGCCACGAAGACACCGAGGTGGAGCAGAAGGACCTCGAGCAGTGGTACCTGAAGATCACGGACTACGCGGACGAGCTCCTCGCGGACATCGCGAAGCTGGAGCACTGGCCCGAACGCGTCAAGACGATGCAGCGGAACTGGATCGGCCGGTCGGAAGGGACCATCATCCGGTTCATGGTGAAGGACGTCCCCGGGCTCGCGCTCGAGACCTTCACCACGCGCCCGGACACGGCTTTCGGCATCACCTACCTGGTGCTCGCAGCCGAGCACCCTGTCATCGGCAAGCTCCTGGAAGGGCAGCCGTCGGCGAAGGTCCGGGAGGTCAGGGAGTTCATCGCACAGGTAAAGAAGCAGAGTGTCATCGAGCGCACCGCTGAAGGCAAGCCGAAGAACGGCGTCTTCCTCGGGCGATGGGCGATCAACCCGCTCACGGGCGAGGAGTTCCCGCTCTGGGTGGCGGACTACGCGCTGTACGAGTACGGCACCGGCATGGTCATGGCAGTCCCGGCGCACGACCAGCGCGACTTCGACTTCGCGAAGAAGTACAAGCTACCTATCAAGCTCGTCATCGCGCCCGAGGCGTACGATCTCGACGTCGGGAAGATGACGCGCGCCTACACCGAGGAGGGCGTCCTCGTCAACAGCGGCGCGTTCGACGGGACGAAGAACGCGGAAGCGATGGCGGCCATCACCGCGAAGCTCGAATCCCTGGGTGCGGGCCGGAAGACGGTGAACTACAAGCTCCGCGACTGGCTGATCAGCCGGCAGCGCTACTGGGGCACGCCCATCCCGATCGTCTACTGCGACGCGTGCGGCACGGTCCCCGTCCCGGAGAACGAGCTGCCGGTCAGGCTGCCCGAGGGCGCCGACTTCCAGGCGGGCGGCAACCCCCTCGCGACGGTCAAATCCTTCGTCGACGTGCAGTGCCCGCAGTGCGGCAAGCCGGCGCGGCGCGAGACCGACACGATGGATACCTTCGTCGACTCGTCGTGGTACTTCCTCAGGTTCACCGACCCGCACAACGCCAAGGAGCCGTTCAGCAAGGCGGCCGCCGAGAAATTCATGCCCGTCGACCAGTACATCGGTGGTATCGAGCACGCCGTGCTCCACCTCCTCTACGCCCGCTTCTTCACCAAGGCCCTGCGCGACCTCGGCCTCATCGCCGTCGACGAGCCGTTCACGCGGCTGCTCACGCTCGGCATGGTCACCAAGGACGGCGCCAAGATGAGCAAGAGCATCGGCAACACCGTCGACCCCGGTGCAATCATCGACAGGTTCGGCCCGGACACCGCCCGTCTGTTCATCCTCTTCGCCGCGCTGCCGGAAAAGGAGCTCGACTGGAGCGACGAGGGCGTGGAGGCGAGCCACCGGTTCCTCCAACGGGTCGCCGCGCTCATCCCGGACGTGCGGTACGTCCCGGGCGTGACCAAGCATGATCGTTATGTCGAGAGCAAGCTGCACGGCGCGATCAGACGCGTCACGGACGAGATCGACCGGTTCCGCTACAGCCTCGCAATCCAGCAGCTCATGGAACTCGTCGGCGTGCTCCAGAAATACAAGGAAGGCGCGGTGCACAAGCCCCTCTGGGACGAAGCCGTCGAGGCCCTGATCAAGCTGCTCTGTCCCGTGGCGCCGCATCTCTGCGAGGAGCTGTGGGAGTGCCTCGGCCTTCCGGGCTATGCCAGCCTCGCGGCTTGGCCCGCGCACGACGAGACCCGCATCGACCATGCGGCGGAAGCCGCCATCGATGCCGTCGAAAGCCTTGCCGTGGACATTCGTACGGTGCTGGAGCTCGCGAAGATAGCCTCGCCGGAGAGGATCACGCTTTTCATCGCTGAGCAGTGGAAATACGACTTCGTCAGGTTCGTGAAGGAGAAGCTCGAGACGACAGCGGAGCCGAAAGAGATACTTGCCGCGGTCATGGCCACCGGATTGAAACAGCACGGCCAGCAGGTCATGAAGCTGGTACCGTCCATGCTGAAGGACCGGAGCAAGATTCCCGCCTACCTGCACAGCAAGGAGGAGGAGCTCGCGCTCTATTCCTCTTTCACGGAGGAGCTCGGCGAGCGCTTCGGGTGCGCGGTCGAGATCATCGATGCGGCGTCCTCGAAGGAGCGGAAGGCCGGCCAGGCCATGCCGGGCAAGCCTGCGATACTGGTTGCGTGAGGCGCGGGCCGGAGCCGCGATCATTTTTCATCTGACTCTCTTTCAGTAAGTTATTTAAAGTTTCAATATTCTCTCAACGGGAAGCCCAGGTAGAAAAAGTAAACTCGCTATTCAGAAATGCGTATCAGAGGAAACGGACGATGCCTGCACGGGCAGCTTCCTCTAGGCACTGAAGGACTAATCGGGGGGATTTTCCATCGCGCTCAACAGGAACGAATGCCTCGTGCTCAAGCATCTCGCGGAGAACGCGCGGGTGAGCGACAGCGCACTCTCGAGCAGGATCGGCATCACGACCCAAGCAGTGGGCAAGATCCGGCGTAAGC
>CAZSAS010000030.1:0-7967 GCA_964604855.1 uncultured Methanosarcinales archaeon | reverse complement strand
TCGTTGCCGCTCTCGGCCGGGGTGCACGGGTTCGGGACGCCGGCGCACGGGTCGGCGCAGCCACCTGAATTAGTTTCCATATAGAATATAAGAATATTTATAAATATCGATACAATAATGACTCACATGATTCAAATTCCTATCAAATATGCGCTCGTCCTCGCCCTCGCGCAGGCGCCGGGCCACGGCCGCGCGCTCGCGAAGAGCGTCGGCGCGAGCCAGCCCACGGTCGCGCGCGCCCTCAGGGAGCTGGAAGAGAACGGTATCGCGACGGCGCAGCGCCAAGGGAGGAACAAGGTGTACGCGCTCGCGGACACCTACGCGGCGCGCCACGCCCTCGCAGCGGCAGAACACGAAAAGGCCACGGCCTTCCTCGCCGGCCACCCGAGAGAGGCGGTCACCTTCACCTCCCTGCTCCGCCGGACGAGCGCGACGATGGTCATCCTCTTCGGCAGCTACGCCGACGGCACCGAACGGAAAGGGAGCGACTACGACCTCTACCTCGACATCACGCGCGAGGAGCGCGACGAACTCGGCCCGCTCCACACCAAGCTCCGGATACAGGCCGGCAGATTCGACAAGGCTACGGCGTTGGCGCAGGAGATCATAAGAAAGCATGTGATCCTCCGAGGGGTCGATGGCTTCCTCACTCTTACGCGACCTGAAAGGAAATGGCAAGCTGGCGCGCTGCGAACCCTCGACGGCAGTCAGTGATGAGTTGGCGGAACGGGCGCGGGATGACCTGCAAGCCGCACAAAGACTCAAGACACTCCCCGCGCAGGCGATCCCGCTCGCCTACTTCGCCGCGTACCACGCGACGCAGTCCCTCTTTTGGCGGCTCGGCATCCGATGCGAGACGCACGGCGGCACGATCGCGTTCCTGCGACTGCTCGATCGGACGCTCGCGACCGGTCTGCGGGAGCTCCATGATCGTCGCTGGCAGGCGCACTACGGCATCGACCTCCTCTTGCGGGAAGCGGACGCGGAGGCCGCGATAGCCGAGGCCGGGGAGCTTGTCGCCGGGCTCCTCGCGCTGCGCGTGGATGACGCGAATGGACTCTTCGACCGGATTTGAAGGGCTAAATTCTTAAACCGAACCGGTCAAGGAATGCCCCATGGACCTCGCAGCCCTCGACAAGCGGATAGCGGCCTGGCTCGAGGTGCACGGCCACCGCCTGCTGCGCTACGCGCTCGCAGTCGTCTTCTTCTGGTTCGGACTCTTGAAATTGTGGCACGGCCTCTCGCCCGCGGAACCGCTCGTCGCGCAGACCGTCTACTGGTTCAACGCGTCGTGGTTCGTCCCGTTCCTCGGCCTGTGGGAGATGGCGATCGGCGCGTGCCTCGCGTACCGGCCGCTCCTGCGAATAGGCCTCGGCCTGATGGCGCTCCAGATGGCCGGCACCTTCCTGCCGCTCATCCTCCTGCCGGGCGTGACGTGGCGCGCGTGGTTCGTCCCCACCCTGGAAGGCCAGTACATCATCAAGAACCTCGTGCTCATCAGCGCGGCCATCGTCGTGGGCGGCACGGTCCGGCACAAGACGGGCAAGCTGCAGGAGTAATTATTTAAACAGCCTTTCGGGGGTTCTCCGCGGAGAGAGGTGCGGTTGTGGAGAGCAGGCTGGGCTGGCGGGTGAACGAGCTTATCCTCGTCATCATCATCCTGCTGCAGGCGATCGACTTCTTCAAGCTCCTCGACCCGTTCTGGGACTACGTCAAGAAGATCATCAGCTGGGTGCTCATCGGCTACCTGCTCTACCTGCTGAGCCCCTCGAACATCTTCTTCGGCGAGAAGCACAAGTGGTGGGACGCCAGCGTCATCCTGAGCTATTTCCTCCTCGTCGTGAAGGACCTCACGCGCTTCGCCGTCGTCGCGCGCGACGCCATGCTCGAACGGGTGCTCGACTACGCGACCTTCCTCCCCGGCACGAGCCACGCGGCGAGCGTCGCGACCATCGCCGTCGACAAGGGGGCCTACAACACGTTCTCCCTGCTCGGCGGCTACCTGCCGAACGCGAGCGTCTGGGCCAAGCCCTTCGCCACGCAGCTCACGCTGGCCACGACGAGCCTGCCCTTCACCGTGACGAGCGGCACGGAGAGCGCCACCGCCCTCTTGCAGCCCTACGGGCTGAACGGCATGATCCTCCAGCTCTACAACACCCTTGCCGCGAACGCGGCGACCATCGAGACCGTGAGCTTCCTCATCGGCACCGGCCTCCTGATCGTGTTCGGCATCGTCGCGGCCCTGCGCTTCCGCGTGCACGAGACGAGCGCTCTCAGCGTCATCCACGAGCACGGCGAGCTCAAGGGCGCGACGCACGCGAGCAAGCGGACGGCGAGCGTCCTCCTCGTCATAGCCGTCTTCTTCGTCATCCTCTTCAATCTCGTCGTGGAATGGCTCGCCATCGCCATCGACGCGCCCCTCATCATGACCGGCCTGCTCTTCTACCTCCTCGTCGCGATCCAGTTCCACAAGCAGACGCACCACCGCCTCGAGGAAGGCAGCCTCCTGGCGCGCATCGGCGGCTTCGGCACCAACTTCCTCAAGGACTTCGCCACGCTCTTCACGCGCAAGAAGACCGTGCTCCTCGGCCTGTCGGGGCTGCTGGTGCTCCACCTCCTCGTCGACATCGGCATCTTCCTCATCCCGTACGTCACCAGCCTGCACGACGCCCTGTACTTCGGCCATCTCGGCGCCGGCCACGAGCACCTCCCCGCGCTCATCGCCCAGTCCTGGACGGGCACGCCCGCCACGGACGCGGCCACCATCGGTGTCTACGCGCTCAACACCCTCGGCATCCTCGCTTTGCTCGCCCTCCCGGCCTACATCTGGTACAAGACCTTCCGGCTCCGGACACGGAGCGAGCACGAGCGCGAGGAGGACCATTACCCCTCCCTGCCGGGCTGGCTCGTCGCCCTCGCCCTCGCCGGCATCACCGCCTACCTCGTCACGCCCGCCTTCCGGCTGACGCAGATCACGAGCAGCGTCCTCATCGGCGCCGACCTGCGGACCCTGCCCGTGCAGGGGACACTCCCCAGCCTCGTCCCCCCGCTCATCGTGTTCGTCCTCGTCCTCGCGCTCAGCCTGGAGCCGCACGCGAAGAAATGGCTCATGGCCCTCCTCCTGGTGACCAGCATCACCTTCTTCGGCGTGTACATCTACAATTTCTTCATGGCCACGGTCGGCTATTACATCCAGGAAGGGGTGCGCGTCTTCACCAGCGGCTCGCCGCCCCTCATGGCCGTCGGCATCGTCCTCGTGCTGTTCCTCGTCCTCAACCTCCTGTTCTACATCTTCGGCTTCGGCAGCTACCTCTACGAGAGCGTGCGGGACTGAGCCGCCTGCCTTAAGGCGAGCCATTGCGCTCTGATCATCGGAGAAGCCAAGGGGGTTGCCCCCGTCGGGGAGACGCCGTTCTCTCGAAGCGGAGAGTGGCATGGCGAGGGGCCGGTGCGTGGGCGAACCGGGACAAACCTTTATAAACCGCCTCGCCGCACCTCAGACGGGGTAGTGATGGGGAAGCATACAGTCTTCGACGTCAGGAACGTCAGCAAGAGCTTCGGCGACAACCATGTCCTGAAAGGCATGAGCTTCAGCGTCGAGAAGGGCGAGGTCCTCGGCCTCATCGGCTCCTCGGGTTCTGGAAAGACCACGATGCTCAACCTGCTCGTCGGCTTCCTCGAACCCGACAAGGGGCAGGTGCTGTTCACGGAATACAAGGCGGGGCAGACGCCGCACATCTTCAACGTCCAGCAGAAGCCCCTCATCGTGAACAAGAGCTACGGCTTCGCCTCCCAGGCCCCGAGCTTCTACGAGAAGCTGACGGTGCGCGAGAACCTCGAGTATTTCGCGCGCATGTACAGCCTCGGCAGCAAGGCCATCCGCGCCAACGTCGACATCCTGCTCAAGCTCATGGGGCTCAAGGCGAGCCAGTACGTCATGTCCCGGGACCTGAGCGGGGGCATGAAGCGGCGCCTGGACATCGCCTGCGCCATGGTGCACAACCCGGGCGTGCTCATCCTGGACGAGCCGACGGCAGACCTCGACCCCGTCCTGCGGAACCAGATCTGGGAGATCGTCAAGCGCATCAACATGCGCGGCACGACCGTTATCCTGAGCAGCCACCATCTCAACGAGCTCGACACGCTCTGCAACCGCATCGGCATCGTCAAGGACGGCTGCCTCGTCGACCTCGACACGCCGGACAAGCTCAAGCTGAAGTACACCAAGGTGCAGGAGCTGCTCATCGAGAGCTATCCTGGCGAGTACCGCAAGCTCATCGAGAAGCTCAAGGGCCAGGACATCACCGGGATCGGCCAGGAAGGCACCTATCTCATCATCAGGACAGCAGAGCCCGAACGCCTCATCAAGGCCGTGCTCACGCAGCTCGAGAAGGCGGGCGAGCAGCTCCTCGACATCAAGCTGAACAAGCCCAACCTGGATGACGTGTTCGTCACGATCTACACGAAGGATATCGAGAAGCCGACCGACGACCTGCAGGGAGGCGAGACGGCGGAAGAGAAGGGTGAGGACGCATGAAGGCCCCGAGCGTCATCGCCAAGAACCTGAAGCTCCTCTTCCGGAGCAGGGAGAGCGCCTTCACCATCATCTTCGGGCCCCTGCTCATCATCCTCCTCGTCAGCGCGGCCTACACGGGCGGCGACGACAGCACCCGCATCCGCATCGGCACCTACGCCCCGGAATACACCCCGCTGGCGGACAAGGTCATCACATCGCTCAAGGAACAGGACCACCTGGTCAGCGTCTACAACAACAAGACGGCGTGCGTCGCACCCATCGCGACCGGGCAGCTCCACACCTGCATCATCTTCCCGCCGGACTTCCGCTTCAAGGAGAACGGGACCAACGAGGTCGTCTTCGCGGTCGACTACAGCCGGATCAACCTCGTCTATCAGATCATCGACGAGCTCTCGACGGAGTTCCAGCTCCAGCGCACCCGGCTCTCGGAAGGCGCCGCGGGGGACGTGCTGCAGCGCGTCACCCTCGCGGAGAACGAGGTGCGCTCGCAGCTCGAGCAGGGGAACGCGCTCAACGACCGGCTCAACGCCGTGACGAAAGACCTCGTCTCCGGACAGGAAGAGCTCAACAGCATCGACATCAACGTCAACTTCACCGACCTCCGCCAGATCCGCGGCCGCGTCACGGGGCTCGGCGTCATCGTCACCGACCTCCACACCGAAGCGGAGGACGCGATCGCCTCTGCCCTCGATACCCTGAACACTGTTGAGGGCGAGGTCGACAACGAGACGCTGGACCTTGTGCAGAACACCGTCAAGTACCTGCAGAACAACGCGACCGACAACCTGCAGAAGATCTCGGACAAGGCCCCCGAGGCGATAGACGAGGTCAGCGCCATCATCGACGACGCGGCCAGCAACATGGAGGAAATGCAGAAGAAGTACGAGGAGCTCGTCGCCGCCTCAGACGAGGCCGGCAAGAACATGGAGAGCGCGAACGAGGGGGTGACGAACGCCACGAGCAGGCTGACCGAGCTCCGTGGCAAGCTGTCGCACGTCGACCAGAGCCTGCAGCAGATGCTCGGGCTCCAAGCGAGCTCCCTCGCGGCGCCCATCACGACAAGGATCGAGGCGGTGAACAGCGAGCAGAGCAACCTCACGTTCGCCTACCCCTACGTCCTCATGCTCGTCATCATGTTCCTCGGGCTCATGCTGAACAGCAGCCTCATCGTCATGGACAAGACGAGCACTGCCGCGTTCAGGAACTTCACCACCGCGACGAAGGACGAGTACCATCTCCTGCTCAGCTTCGTCACCACCTTCCTCATCCTGCTCGTGCAGACCCTCATCATCCTCGGCGTGAGCTACTTCTTCGTCAAGGCGCCATTGTTCAACAATTTCGGCCCCAGCCTCGTCATCATCACCTTCGCCATCACGCTCTTCAGCTTCCTCGGCATGATCATCGGCTACCTCTCCACGACGCAGGAGGCGGCGATGATCACCTCCCTGAGCCTCGGCTCGGTCCTGCTGTTCGTCAGCAACCTGGTGCTGCCGCTCGAAGCGATGAACAAGCTCGTCGGCGTCCTGAGCGTCTACAATCCCTACGTCGTGATGAGCGAGCTCCTCAAGCAGAGCATCCTCTTCGACCTCAAGCTCGTCGAGATCCCGGGCAAGATGGCCCTGCTCATCGCGGCCATCATCGGGCTCCTCCTCCTCGTCATCGCCATCCAGCGCAGCTTCAAGGCGAAGTTCTTCCAGCGGCGCAGCAAGGACCTCGCAACCACGCAGTTCATGGCGAAGCGGAACGTCAAGCCGCTCCAGGTCGGCGACCGCGCGGTGAAGGACCTGTTCGACCTCCTCGAGGTCCTGGACGGCATGACCCGCTCGGAATTCGAGACGTCGTTCAAGAGCAGGAAGCATCCCATCGCGAACTGGGTGCGCGACGAGCTGGGTGAGAAGCGCTTGGCGCGCAAGCTGCGGATGCCGAGCAAGGAGCATATCATCCTCGTCCTGGACAAGCACATCAAGCGCGAGACCCGGCGCCTGCAGAAGAGGCGCTAGCTCAGCTTCTTCCTCACGGCCTCGAGATCGTCCTCGGCGACGACGGGACAGATGCCGGCATAGCCGCAGTCCTTGCAGAGCATCTTGCCAAATTCGGCCCCTTGCCCCACCGTCACCCCTTCCCCGACACCGGCCAAGAGCGCCGGTTTCAGGTTGGTCGAGCCGCATGCCGGGCAGATGGGGACATCCTTTGCCATGCAGGCTCGTCAGGGCCTGACTTTATCAATTTTGGCCTTGAAGCGTATCCGGACCGTATTTCCTTTCTCACCTCCCCGAACGTATACGTTCTCAGACAACAATCTTTATAAAAAACGCACGTCGCCTTGATACCGCACATCTCGTGGCTGGTTCGCGTAAGAACCACAACATATTGTGTTTGACCCCTAGACTGTGGAGGCGAGCAAGGGTGGTGGCATGGCAGGATTGACGATCAAGAGGGTCTTCACGCGCGCGGGAACGGACCCTTACGGCATGTTCTCCTACGAGCGGCGCGACAGCATCATCAAGAACCAGGACGGCAGCGTCGCGTTCGAGATCACCGGGGTAGAGGTCCCGAAGCGCTGGACCCAGCTCGCCACCGACATCCTCGCGCAGAAGTACATCCGCAAGGCGGGCGTCCCGCAGCAGGACGCGAAGGGCGAGCCGCTCACAAGCAAGGACGGCTCACCCGTCCTCGGGAGCGAGACGAGCATCAAGCAGGTGGTGCACCGCATCGCCGGCTGCTGGCGCCACTGGGGCGAGCAGCACGGCTACTTCGCCACAAAGGAGGACGCGCAAGCCTTCTACGACGAGACCGCGTACATGCTGCTCAATCAGATGGCCGCACCGAACTCGCCGCAATGGTTCAACACCGGACTCGCATGGGCCTACGGCATCACCGGCACCGCGCAGGGCCACAGCTACGTCGACCCCGCGACGGGCGCGCTCAAGAAGAGCGAGGACGCCTATACGCGCCCCCAGCCCCACGCCTGCTTCATCCAATCCCTCAGGGACGACCTCGTCAACCCGGGCGGCATCTTCGACCTCGCGGTGCGCGAGGCGCGCGTGTTCAAGTACGGCTCGGGGACGGGGAGCAACTTCAGCAGGCTCCGCGGCCGGGGCGAGCCCCTGAGCGGCGGCGGCACCTCCAGCGGACTGATGAGCTTCCTCAAGGTCTTCGACGCCGGGGCCGGCGCTATCAAGAGCGGCGGCACGACGAGGAGGGCAGCCAAGATGGTCTGCCTCGACATGGACCACCCCGAGATCGAGACCTTCATCATGTGGAAGTACCGCGAGGAGCAGAAGGTGGCCGACCTCGTCGCGGGGAGCAGGCTCAACAGGCTCCTCCTCCAGAAGGTGGCGGACGCGGCGAAGGACGGCACGGACTGGAGCACGAACGCGAAGCTCAAGGCCGCGATTCGCGAGGCGAAGAAGCTCGGCGTCAGCCTGAA
>CAZSAS010000029.1:0-8207 GCA_964604855.1 uncultured Methanosarcinales archaeon | reverse complement strand
CGTATGACAAGGTCACCTCGCTCTTGCTCACGCACACGATTACGCAGGCGATTCCTGACCAGCAGACGCTGGCACAGAATATCCTCAATCTCTATACCGACACGTGCATCAACACGCACCTCGTGCGCACCGGCGACCAGGACGTGCCGTGGGCGTACCAGGAGCTCACGACCAAGGAGAAAGCCAAGAGTGCCTCGTGGCGTGTCTATGCGCGCAGCATGGAACTCCTCTGGAACACAAGCATCCTACCGCGCAAAGCCAAGCTCGGCGAGAAGGAGGAAGCAGCAAGCCAAGAGCTCGCTGCGCTCTTCCAAGGCCAAACAGTCATCAGCAAAGCATTCTGGAAGTCAACAATCGGCTCTTACGCACGCATCATCGCGCCCTTCCTCGAAGAGGACAAGAAGAACGGCAAAGGCGGCGACGATGCATCCTCTGGCGGGAACGGCGGCATTGACAGCACGGCAAGCGAGAACACGCCCGACCTGGGAGAACTCTCGCCGAAGGAACGCGACAAGGTACTCGGCGAGATCGCTCGCGAGATCAGCCAACCGGGCGCTGATGGCCTACCGACGAACAGGAACGCCGTTCGCGAATATCGTGACTTCCTCGCCGGTACTGGCATCGGTGATCCGGTCGTGGCGAGCATCAACTTCTATGATCGTCTCGCGAGCCGGTACGAGGTGAAGTTCGCGAGCAGACCGTTCGGCCGACCACGACGGAGCCCGTTCAGCGTTATTCCCTGGACGCCGAGCGAGCCCATCACGAACCTCGACGTCCAGCACACGATCATGACGAACGGCGCGGTCATTCCCGGCGTGACGACGAAACAATGGCGGTCGCGCAGCACGACCGTCAAAGGCGGCGAGGAGGAAGTGATTCCGACGCTCGACCTCTATATCGATAGCAGCGGTAGCATGCCCAACCCTACAGAGGAGGTGAGCTTGCCGGTGCTCGCGGGTTTTGTCGCGGCGCGGCGCGCAGTCGCTGCAGGCGTGGGCGTGCGTGTCGTCAATTATTGGACGGACACGCTGCTCGTTCCACGAACAACGACGCTCTCTGAGATTTACAAGACGCTCGTTGTGTATCATGTGAACGGCGGTACTGTCTTCCCGGTGCAGGAGTTCCTTGACGCTCCCGCCGACGATCCTCGGCTATCGCTTATCGTCACCGACACGTTCATCGCGAACGAGAACGAAGCCATCAATGCGATCAGCACGTTCCGCACCCGCAACAAGGCGAACCGCGTCACGATGTACGCCATCACGAACGTGCCGAACGCGGAGCGACTCCGGCAGGCGGGCGCTGAGGTCATTCACGGCACGAAACCCAACATTTTCAAGCACGTCATCGGCAAAACCGAGAACGCATACCTCAAAACGTGAACCCTATGATCATCAAACCACTCATCACGGTGAACGTCGACCCTGCCACACGCGAAGAACGCTTGAAGGCGCTGCTCGCAGGCAGGCCTCCTGCGTCGTCCTCCAACGACGCGAACAGCACTGTCGGTACTATCGCGCGCGCGAGGAACAGGTACTTTTATAAAGACCTCCCGGTTCTCCGCAGGCATTCGCCCGAGTGAGGAGCGCAGAGGGCGGCTGGAAACCCTGAAAAAAAGGGTGTTCACGCGTTCTGCGTTCCGTACGGGCATTCGGGCGAGCACACACTGACTGGAGTTCCACAATGACCGAATTCAAGCACATCGTCAGGGTCGCCAACACCGACCTGAAAGGCGAGAAGCAGGTGCTCATCGCCCTCCAGAAGATCAAGGGCGTCAACCACAACCTCGCGGCAGCGCTGTGCCACGTCGCGGGCATCCTGAAAGAGAAGAAGACGGGCGAGCTGAGCGACGCGGAAGCCAAGAGCCTCGACCAGGCCGTCAGGAACCCCGAGGCTGCAGGCATCCCTGTCTGGATGCTCAACCGGCGCAAGGACACCGAGACGGGCGAGGACAAGCACCTCATCCTGTCGGACATCGACTTCACGCTCGACAGCGACAAGAAGCGCGAGATGAAGGCGAAGAGCTACAAGGGCACGCGCTACCACGCGCGGCTCCCCGTGCGCGGGCAGCGCACCCGTTCCAATTACCGCCCGAACAAGGGCAAAGTGACGATCAAGAAGCGCGTCACGGTCATCAGGAAGTAGGCGATAGGTGCACGCTATGGGCGATCCGAGAAAGGTGCGGAAAAAGTACGAAACGCCCCGCCATCCCTGGGTGGGCAGCCGTATCGCGGAGGAGAAGAAGCTCGTCTACGCGTATGGCCTCCGCAACAAGGCCGAAGTCTGGCGCATGGGCACGACGCTCAAGCGCTTCAAGGACCGCGCCAAGCGGCTGCTCGCGCAATCGGGCAAGCAGGCGCAGGTGGAGCAGCAGCAGCTCCTCGAGCGCCTGACGCGCCTTGGTCTCATCAAGCAGGAGGCGGGCTTCGACGACGTGCTCGGCCTGCCAATCGAGGCGATCATGGACCGTCGCCTCCAGACGATCCTCATCAGGAAGCACCTCGCCCGGACGCCGAAGCAGGCGCGCCAGATGATCACGCACCGTCACGTCAAGCTGGGCGGCAAGGTCGTCACCAGCCCGAGCCACCTCGTCACGCTCGACGACGAGGCGAGCATCAGCTTCGCGCCGCGTTCCGCGTTCGTGAGCGAGCAGCATCCGGAACGCTTCAGCGAGGAGGAGCTCCTCAAGAAGAAGGCGAAGCTGGAGGCGAAGGCGAAGAAGGCGATGCAAGGTGAGGCCGAAGAGGCCGCGACCTTCGACGAGAAGGCCATCGAGAACGCGGAAGTGCTCGCCGGCGAGAAGAAGGTCGACTCGGTCAAGGACGTGGTGAAGGAAGAGAAGGCCGAGAAGCAGGCCGAGAAGAAAGACGCGCCAGGCACTCCTGTGACGCGTGCAGCGGCGCCTGCTGACCCTCCCGTTCATAGCAAATCCGATTCACCCAGCACATCCGATACACTTGCCCAACCGCAAGCGCAAAGCGCAGGGGAGAAGGCAGGGAAGAAGGACGATTCTACGGATGACAAGGCGAAGGACGAGAAGCCCGAGCCGAAGAAGGAGGAGGCATGATGGCAGACGAGAAGCCCGCGGTGAAGCCCGAGGAAGCCCCGAAGGCGGAAGCGAAGCCCGCTGAGCCTGCCCCGAAGCCGGCGGCCAAACCCGCTCCTGACACGAAGGCGGCCGAGAAGGAGGAGGCGCCTGCCGCCGCGACGAAGAGTCCCGCCAGGAAGATGGAGACGCGCAAGCCGATGCGCTGGGGCGTCGCGCACATCCTCGCGAGCTACAACAACACGGTCATCCACGTCACCGACGTCACGGGCAGCGAAACCATCGCGCTGGTGAGTGGCGGCCAGATGGTGAAGAGCGACCGCCTCGAGTCCAGCCCCACGACCGCGATGAGCGCGGCCGCGAAGACGGCGGAGATTTGCCGCGACAAGGGCCTGGCAGGCTTGCACGTCAAGATCCGCGCGCCCGGCGGCCACAACGGCCCGATGCATCCCGGCCCGGGCGCCCAGGCGGCCGTGCGCGCGCTCTCGCGACGCGGTATCCGCATCGGCTTCATCGAGGACGTGACGCCGCAGGCGCACGGCGGCTGCCGGAAGAAGGGCGGCAAGCGCGGAAGGAGGGTGTGAGGCATGAAGATCACGAAACTGGCAGGCAAGGGCGACGAACTCGTGCTCGAGCTGCAGGGAGCGACACCGGCGCAGGCGAACACCTTCCGGCGCCTGATGCTGAACGAGGTCCCGGTCATGGCCATCGAGCAGGTCGAGTTCAAGCAGAACAGCGGCATCCTCTACGATGAGATGTTCGCGCTCCGCCTCGGCCTCGTCGCGCTCGCCACCGACCTGAAGAGCTACAGCCTCCCCACTGAGGAGGAGGTCGCCAAGAACGAGTACAGCGCGAAGAGCAGCGTGAAGCTCACCCTCCAGGCGAAGGGTCCGTGCGTCGTCTACGCCAAGGACCTCAAGAGCAAGGACCCGAAGGTGAAGCCCATCCACCCTGAGACCCCGCTCGTCAAGCTCCTCGAAGGCCAGGAAGTCGAGCTCGTGGCCACGGCAGTGCTCGGGCTCGGCAAGGACCACGCCAAATGGAGCCCCGGCCTCGTCTGGTACCGGCAGAAGCCGAGCCTGAAGCTGGCGAAGGACGTCGACGTCAAGGCCGTGATGAAGATGGCAAAGGAGACCACGCTCGACGCGCTCAGCGAGAGGAACGGCAAGCTCGCAGCGGACGAGAAGAAGCTCGCGCTCAGCGATGCGCCTTCCGCATATGAGGACCTGAGCGACGGCATCACCCTCGAGTTCAGCGACGACACGTTCATATTCGTGATCGAGAGCTGGGGACAGCTCTCGCCGAAAGACATCATCAGCGCGGCGATGGACCGCATGCAAGGCTACCTGGGCGAGTTCGAGAAGCTCGTCAAGGCGCTCTGAGGGGGTGCCGGAGTGGTCAAACGGGCTAGGTTGAGGGCCTAGTAGCTTAGTGCTTGCGCGGGTTCAAACCCCGTCCCCCTCATCAACCGCGCTTCGGCGCACACAGGAACAATGGCGACCAAGAACCAGCAGTTGGGAGCGCTCATCACGACGCTCAAGCGCGCAGCTATCGAGAAGCAGCGACCGCTCTGGAAGCGGGTAGCGAGCGACCTCGAGAAGCCGAGCAGGCAGCGACGCACCGTCAACCTCTGGAAGCTGGACAGGGAAGCCAAGGACGGCGAGACCGTCATCGTCCCGGGCAAGGTGCTCGGCGACGGCGAGCTCACCAAGAACTTCACGGTCGCGGCCTTCGCGTACAGCACGGAAGCGAAGAAGAAGCTGGACAAGAATGCCCTCACCATCGACGAGCTGCTCAAGAAGCAGCCGGACGGCAAGGGCGTCAGGATCATCGGGTAATTTCGGACAAGGTCAGACTATGGCAAGCATCATCATCGACGCGGACGGCGCCATCCTCGGCAGGGTCGCGGCGCACGCCGCGAAGCAGGCGCTCATGGGGAAGACTGTCGCTGTCGTGAATGCGGAGAAGGCCGTGGTGAGCGGGACGAAACGCACCACGATCAACGAGGCGAAACGCAAACGGGCGATGGGCGTCCCCCGGAAAGGCCCGTACGTCAGCAAGCTGCCTGACCGCTATGTCCGCAGGGTCATCAGGGGCATGCTCCCCTACAAGCAGCCGCGCGGGCGCGCAGCCTATGAACGCGTCCTGTGCTACATCGGCGAGCCCCCGAAAGTGGAGGGCGAGCGGATTCGCGTCCCGGGCGCGGACGCGAGCAAGCTTCCCAACCTGAAGCACCTTACCGTGGCGCGCATCTGCACCGAGTTCGGAGGCAAGAAGCATGAGTAAGCAAGCGAAGAAACAGGCCGTGCACCGCTCTGGCAAGCGCAAGACCGCCATCGCGCGCGCCACCATCACGTCCGGCACGGGTAGGATCACGATTAACAAGCTCAGTCTTGCGCACTTCGGCACGCCGATGCTCCGCGCGCGCATCCTCGAACCCGTGCGTCTCGCAGGGGCGATTGCTGCGAAGCTCGACGTCAGGGTGAACGTGCGTGGCGGCGGGCAGACAGGCCAGGCTGACGCGGCCAGGCTCGCCATCGGCCGTGCGCTCGTCGACCACGACGGCTCGCTCAAGCAGGTCTTCCTCGATTACGACCGGCAGCTCCTCGTCGCCGACGTGCGCCGGAAGGAGCCTTCGAAGCCGAACAGCCACGGCCACGCGCGGTCGAAGCGGCAAAAATCCTACAGATAGTCCGGGAAAATCGGAAGATAAACGATTTGTTTCTTAAAGCACTGGATATGTACGCGAAGCGCTTTTTAGCTTATCAAGTCTTCATTTCTGAGAAGCGTGCAGAGTTCATCCTCCAAATAAAGATTGCGTTCTGCGAACTGCAATCTTTTACGAGGATTCGCCAACGCACGCTTCTCCAGTCGAGAAATCTCTTTTTGATGAAGAGATTCCTCTTCGGAGTGATATGTATGCAAACCATCGATATGAAACAGTTCATTCCTGACAGGTTCAATTCAGGCATTCTAGGGACTACCTATCCAGCAGAGATTGAAGAAGAGGCGAGTTCTTATCGAGTCCGCTACTGGCGAAACGTCTCGAACCACACCAAACGAATCGTCGGCAAACGAAAACTTGAAGATACGCTTCCGAAGACCTTGAAGCTCGACAATAGAACATTCGAAGTTCTTGGGCTCCTGCAAGGGGAAATGAGTAAGACGAACAGAGGCCCGATCACCTTCTGCAATTCCCGTCCAGAACTGATGAATCTTGTCCTCTTGTGGTTCGCTGAAGAGATGGGGATTCCCGTCGAGAGATGGCACTGGTACATCAAGCTGAACCTTCCTGAACCGAAAAATCAGGAATTGAAGACTCTCTTGAAAGAAGAGCTTGTAGAGCACTGGATGCGGCAATCCCCGATTGGTTTTGAAATGGGCTTTCCAACGAAACTTTCCTTTATCAAGAATTCCAAGAACAGAATAGCGAAGAACAACGGCACGCTTATCATCGAACGACGAGCGCCGATCTTCGTTCAGACACTCCAGAAGCTCGTCAAAGACACGACCTTCTCAATGCCTGAACGCTCTCGAGAGGAAATCATCGCTTACATGCGCGGCATCATTGCTGCCGAAGCCTGCATTAATTATAGAATTTCTAGTTATCATCGCAGAGTCTTCATTACTGCCACCGACGACGAGGAACGAGCAATCTTCACCCGCTGCCTCAACAAGCTCGGCATCGAGACGAAGGACTGCAAGCCCATCAAGGATATTGTCATCTCCCAACGGGAGAACATCATGAGGCTCCACGATCTCGACCTGATGAGCCTGAACGAGGAGAAGCATGAGAGATTCCTCGAGATGATGGATTCCTACCGTCGATAATCAATCAATCTGACTTAATCTCTTTTCCATCTCAGTTTTTGGTATGCAACATACTTCATTTTCTGGACAATCACTTGCATGTGCTACGTACTCTCAAAACATCTCGCAATTTTCCATAGGGCTTTTTGACACATCTTCTGTGATGCAGACTCCATTGTGGTTACTGCAACCCGCGCAAATGGGGATAAAATTAACCTCTCGGTACCAAAAGATTGCCACAACTAAAATGAAAAATAGTAATGCAAGACTCAACAAGATTGCCGTACGAGTTCTCATACGAAATAAGCACTCATCACAGGTTTATAAAAAGGATTACTAACAACTATAAATTTCTTCTCTCGACCCTTTCCTCATTTCTTCAGACATAACCTTTAAAAAGCGTGAAAAATCCTTCACGCTTCATGGTGAAGATCGAAGTCGATGTGGAGCAGCACATGTTCTGCCTCGAGACGCTGGCGAACGGGCTCCGCCTGGACATCATCAGACTCCTCAACGACAAGGGAGCGATGAACGTGAGCGAGCTCGCCGAACAGACCGGGGCAGAACGCAGCAGGGTGAGTCACGCGCTCGCCAATCTCAAGCAATGCCATCTCGTCAAGGCCGAGAAGAAAGGCAGGGAGATGAAGTACGGCCTCGACGAGCGTACGCCTCTGTTCAAGCAGCGGAAGGGGAACATCTTCGACGCCATCGAGGAGCACGCCCGCGAGATGTGTCCTTCCTGCGAGAAATACAAACGGCGGGTGCGCAAGGGAACATGACGCTCGCGAGCATCGAGCCGAGCCGCGAACGCCACGAACAGGCCGTCGTCGCGCGCATCAGGCACCAGGAAGCGCCGGGGCTGAACGAGGCGGTCGTGCGCACCATCTCCGCGAGCAAGGGCGAGCCGCAATGGATGCTCGACATCCGCCTGGCGGCCTACAAGGCCTTCACGGAGAAGGCCATGCCCGCCTGGGAGAAGCAGCCCGACCTGTCAGGCCTCGACCTCGACGGGATCAGCTACTTCGTCGCGGCCGACGCGCGGCAGAGTAACACCTGGGATGAGGTGCCGGCAGCGATCAAGGAGACCTTCGAGCGCCTGGGCATCCCGGAAGCGGAGCGGAAGGCGCTCGGCGGCGTCGGCGCGCAGTTCGACTCCGAGGTCGTCTACCACAACCTCAAGGAAGAGTTCTCGAAACAAGGAGTCATCTTCGAGGATCTTGACGTGGCAGTCAGGAAATATCCCAACCTCGTCAGGAAGCATTTCTCCAAGTGCATCGGCATCCACGACCACAAGTTCATCAGCCTCCACTACGCGGTCTGGTCAGGAGGGACGTTCATCTACATCCCGAAG
>CAZSAS010000028.1:1415-8236 GCA_964604855.1 uncultured Methanosarcinales archaeon | reverse complement strand
CGCCCTCCTGCAAGGCTTTCTTCGGGATGGTGCCGAAGTCTGTGTGGTAGTCCTTCTTCTCGTCCGGAGCGTAGAACTCCGCGGTCTTGCGGTCGTGCTTGTCCTTCCGTGTCCTGATGATGAGACGTGGCATGTTTTCACCTCAGAGCTTGAGCGGTTGATTCTTGATCGTGTTGAGCACGAGCAGTGTTTCGGTGCGCTCGACGAAGTCGTGCCTCTGGATGCGCTTGAGGAACAGGTCGAGGTCGCGAGTCGTCTTGAACCGGCAGAGGATGGTGGTGTCGAAGTTGCCGGTGTGGTCGAGCACCATGTAGACGTGCTTCTCGTGCGCCACCTTCCGTTCCACCTCGAAGAGCTTGCCCTTGGCGACGCGCACCTTGACGATGGCGTGCACGTCCAGGCCGAGCTGCTCGTAGTCGAGCGCCGCAGTGTAGCCGGTGATGGCCTTGCGCGCCTCCAGGGCCTTGACGCGTTTCATCACGGTGAGCACGGACATCCCCGCCTTCTTCGCGAGCTGGCGGTAGCTGAGCCGCGCGTCCTGCTGGAGCAGCGTGAGGAGCTTCCGGTCCTTCTCATCGATTATCATGGTACAAACGTTGTCGAAACAGTCAGAATCCTCCCAGAGAATATATCATTTATTAATATTTTCATTATTTTTATTATCTTTTGTAGTAGTCATTTTCAGAAAAATATAACTATTACTGCCTCCGCACCCAGGAATGCGGGCGGCAGCGCAGCACGCCGCAGCAAACCAAACGATGGGGTGGATCGTATGAACCATATCGATATCAGCGAGAAGGCCAAGTCCCTCGGTGACGAGATGCGCGACTACGTCGCGGAGATGCAAGCGGCGGAGTTCCGCCCGCGGACAGCCGAGGACGTCCTGGAATACGTGAAGAAGCACGACATCGACAGCATCAGGCTCTGGTTCACCGACCTGCCCGGCTCCTTGAAGATGTTCGCCATCACCCCCTCGGAACTGGAGGATGCCTTCAGCCAGGGCATGGGCTTCGACGGCAGCTCGATCGACGGCTACCAGCGGATCAACGAGAGCGACATGGTCGCCTACCCGCTGGCCGAGACGGCCAGGCTCATCCCGTTCCGGATCGGTCCGGCCAAGGCCATCAGGATGTTCTGCGAGACGCGCGACGCGAAGACGGGCGAGCCCTATCCTGACGACCCGCGCAACATCCTGCGGCGCGGCCTCGATGCGATGCGGAAGGCCGGCTTCACAAGGCTGAACGTCGGGCCAGAAGCCGAGTATTTCTACTTCGAGAATGAGGAGGCGCCGGCGGCGATCGACAAGGCCGGCTACTTCACCCTCAACCCGGTGGACGTGGGCGACAGCATCAGGGAGCTGACCGTGCTCGCGCTCGAGTCCATGGGGATAGCGGTCGAGTACCACCACCATGAGGTGGCTCCCTCGCAGCACGAGATTGACCTGAAGTACTGCGAAGCGCTGGAGATGGCCGACCGGCTCCAGACGCACAAGTGGCTCGTCAAGGAGATCGCGCGCCGCCTCGGCGTCCATGCCACCTTCATGCCGAAGCCGATCGCGGGGGAGAACGGGAGCGGGATGCACACCCATCTCAGCCTCTGGAAGGAGAGGAAGAACGCCTTCTACGCGAAGGACGGGGTGCACAACCTGAGCGCGGAGGCCCAATCCTTCGTCGAAGGGGTGCTCTGCCAGGCGCAGGAACTGACGCTGCTCACCAACCCTGACTACAACTCATACAGGAGGCTGGTGCCGGGCTTCGAGGCCCCGGTCTACATCGCCTGGGCAGGCCACAACCGGAGCGCGCTCGTCCGGATCCCGGAGAACAAGCGGGGCAACGAGCAGGCGACGCGCGCCGAATTCAGGTTCCCGGACTGCAGCTGCAACCCCTACCTCGCCTTCGCAGTCCTCCTCAAGGCGGGCCTCGACGGGATCAAGACGAAGGAGAAACTGCGCGACGAGCAGACAGAGGACCTGTACAGGCTGGACGCGGTCGCGCGCGAAGACAAGGGCATCGCGGCACTGCCGCACGACCTCTACGCTGCAATCAAGGCGGCGGAAGGCGGCAGCATCCTCGCCGAGACCCTCGGCGAGTCCGCGGCTAAGAAGCTCGTCGAGCTCAAGCTCCACGAGAACGACGAGCACCGGCTCCAGGTCACGGCCATGGAGATCGAGCGCGGCATGCGGCTGTGAAGCGGGTGCCGAGACAGGGTCGCTGACGTTCCCGGCCTCGGACCCGTTTCTTCACTACGTTCAGAAAGCGGGTGCCGAGACGGCCTCGAGCAGAGCTCTCGGAGCCTCGTCCCCCGCTCTTGTCGCTCCGCTCCTCAAGCGGGCGCCGAGATTTGCACTCGGGATGACCGGTCTGCAGCCGGTTGCCTTACTGCTTGGCTACGCCCGCGTTATTAATCGACGGAACGGAGGGGGGTTTTTAAGGATTATGACGGGCCCACGAGGATTCGAACCCCGGACCTACGGCTTAGAAGGCCGTCGCTCTATCCAGGCTGAGCTATGGGCCCCTGGATGGCTGCGCTTCCGGGGCGGAACCAAGTTTTTAAAGGTGGCGGAAGGTGCCCGCGGAACACTCCAAACCCCCACCCGAAACCCATAAATACCCCTCAGGGAACGGAAGAGACATGCACGTCCTTGGATTCCACGTGCCCGGCACGCGGACATGGGAACAGGAGAAGGAGGCGCACGCGGAGCGCCGCTTCGAGGAGACCTATACCGCGGCGCGCGAGCTCGAACGGGTCATCAGCCACGGCAAGCGAGACAAGATAGAGACGGAGCTCGAGCGGTTGGAGCAGGAGGTCGAAGAAGAAGGACGGACTATAACCGAAGCGTTGGCCGTCGTCACCTCGCTCGGGTCGCAGGCGCAGCCGACTCACTACCACGGCGACCGGCAGAAAGAGCACATTCTCTGGCTCAAGGAGCATCTCGTCCAGAAAGGGTTCCTCGAACGATACGGCAAGGAGTTCTCGCAGCTCTGCAAGGGAACCTATGACGAGCAGAAAGAGATGGTCGCGATCATCAGGCAAGGCCTCGGGAAATATCCGAACAGCGAAGACGTCCGTGAGTTGGTCCTGACGTTGCTGGACACGTTGCGACGGGTGAGCAAGCATCTCTACAAGCTCTTTTACGCCATAGAGAAGGAGCCGTTCACCGAGGAGGAGTTCGAGCAGCGAATCATGCGGCCCATGCGCAGTATCCGGCAGTCGGCCGTAGCGGCGCATCAACGCGCGGCTCAGCGGGTCGCCTGAGATTGTAGGAGGCATCCGCCCAAGTTGCCGTCCTGGAGATAATCGGTCAGGTCGCTCCCATGGTCAAGGCAATGGACCTCAGGAAAATCCTCGAGTGACCTGACAAATGGACTTCTTGGGAGCAGATATTGCACGAGCATCTGTGGGTGCATCTCGGACTGGCCGACGAGTTCTACTTTTCCCGGGATCAATGCTCCGTCGACGGCGAAATAATAGATGTGTACCTTAGGATCATCATGCTCAAGGCCAAGCACCAGCCGACGGGTCCCAAGGAGCCTGCGCACCACAGAGGAAGCGAAGCAATAGTCCGGTTCAGCGGATTCCCGCCTGATGTCAGCCAGTACAGCCGACGGATTGAAGCAGAGCACATCCGCCATAGAGAGGGGAAGCACCCAGGCATTTATAAAGCTTTTTTATTTAATCACTCTGTAGTAATTATAATTCGAAGAATAGTCATTTAAACGTCCTCGGACTCCGCCAACGCATGCCTTTCGCCCATCTCGCGGACTGCCACATCGGCGCTTGGCGCGACCCCGTCATGAAGGAGCTGCCGATCCAGGCCTTCGAGCACGCCGTCTCCGTGGTCCTCTCCCGGAAAGCTGATTTCCTCCTGGTGGCGGGCGACCTCTTCAACACGGCGGTCCCGCCGCTCGACATGGTCAAGCGGACCGTGACGCAGCTCCAGCGCCTCAAGGGCGCTTCCATCCCGGTCTACGCGATCGCGGGCAGCCACGACTACAGCCCCAGCGGGAAGACCATGCTCGACGTGCTCGAAGAGGCCGGGCTGCTCGTGAATGTCTTCAAAGGCGAAGTAGTCGAGAGCGGGAAGAACGAAGACCGTCAAAAGCTCAAACTCACATTCACCCAAGACCCGAAAACCAGCATCAAACTTACCGGCATACTGGGACGCGCTGGCAGCCTCGACAAGCATTATTACGAAGACTTGGATAGGGAATCTCTGGAGAACGAGCCGGGCAAGAAGATCTTCCTCTTCCACGCGAGCATCACCGAGCTCAAGCCGACAGCGCTCGCGCACATGGACAGCAGCCCGGCGAGCATGATGCCGAAAGGCTTCGACTACTACGCCGGCGGCCACGTCCACATCGTCGCGGACACGAGCATCCCGAGCTACAGGAGTGTCGTCTACCCCGGCCCCTTGTTCCCCGCCAGCTTCTCGGAACTCGAGGAGCTCGCGCACGGCTCCTTCGTAATCGTCGGCGACGACTGGAAGGTGGAGCGCGTCCCGGTCATCATCAAGGAACGCGTCGTCCTCACCGTCGATGCAGAGAAGAAGGATGTCGAGACCGTCAATGCGGCATTGCAGGAACTCGAGAAGACGCCAGTGAAGGATAAGATAGTCTTGATCAGGGGGGAGGGGGAATTACGGGACGGCAGGGTTTCTGATGTGAAATTCAAGCGGCTCATGCAGCACTTCGCCGAGCAGGGCGCCCACTTCGTCATGAAGAACACGGCAAAGCTGACCAGCAAGGAATTCGAATGCTACCAGCAGAGCCACGGCTCCACTGAGGATGTGGAAGCGAGCGTCATCAAGGAGCACGTCGGCCAGGTCCCGATCGGCCTCGCGCCCGAAGAGGAAGCGAAGCTCACTGCGGCCTTGCTGAACACGCTCGGCCAGGAACAGCCCGAGGGCGAGAAGAAGTACGAATACGAGGAACGCGTCGTCACGGCGGCGAAGGAGAGGCTGGAGAAGGGATGAAGCGCTCTACGGCGTCCATCTTAACATCGTCCGCGGGAAGGGGATGGCGTCCTTGATGTTGTCGAGGCCGCAGATCCAGGCGACGACGCGCTCCACGCCGAGGCCGAAGCCGCTGTGGGGAACAGAGCCGTACCTGCGCAGGTCGAAGTACCAGTCGTACGCCTTGGGGTCCTCGCCCATGCCCTTGAGGTCGCGCGTCATCCGCTCGACGTCCAGGGAGCGTTGCGAGCCGCCGACGATCTCGCCGTACCCTTCAGGAGCGAGCACGTCGACGCAGAGGCAGACCTCCTTGCCGTCCTCCACGACCGGCGGCTTGTAGAACGCCATCGCCTCCTTCGGGTAGTGCGTGACGATGACGGGCGTGTCGAAGTGCTTGACGATCTCATCCTCCTCGACGGTGCGCAGGTCCTTGCCCCACGGCACGGAAATGCGGGCTTTCTCCTTGAGCAGCTTCACCGCGTCCTTGTACTTCATGCGGACGAAGGGCTTCTTGAGGCTGGGCTCCAGCTTCTTCACGTCGCGCTCCAGCACGTCCAGTGCGTCCTTGCAGTCCTCGAGCACCCTCTTGACCATGTGCTTGATCACGCCCTCGATGCTGTCCAGCATGCCGGGAAGCTCGAGCCACGCCTGCTCCATCTCGGCCATCCAGAACTCGGAGAGGTGCCTGCTCGTCTTGCTCGTCTCGGCCCGGAAGCACGGGCTGATGCAGTAGAGCTTCTCATAGCTGAACGTGCCGGCCTCGCCGTAGAGCTGCCAGCTCTGCGTGAGGAAGGTCTTGGTCTTGTAGTACTGCACCTCGAACAGGGTGGCGCCGCCCTCGCTCTGGCTGGGCTGGAAGATCGGCGGCGTGAACTCGAGGAACCCCTGCTGGTCGTAGTACTCGCGCCAGGCCTGCAGGACCTTGGCCTTGATCTTCAGCACCGCCTGCAGCTTCCGCGAGCGCAAGGCGAGATGCCGCTTGTCCAGCAGGAACTCCTGGCTCTGGTCCTTCGTGATGGGGAACTGATGGCTCTCGCCGACGACGGTGAACTCCTTGACTGCAAGCTCATACCCGGTCGGCGCCCGTTCGTCCTTCCTGATCTCGCCGTGCAGCTCGAGCGAGGCCTCGACTTGGAGCTTGTCTGCTTCCTTGAACTTCTCAGCGCCCACCGCCTCCGGCTTGATGACGCACTGCAGGATGTCACTTCCGTCTCTGAGCACGACGAACTTGACCTTCGCGCTGCCCCGCTCGCGGTAGACCCAGCCGCGGACGCTCACGCTGCCGCTCCCTTGCTTCATCGCGTCCTTGATGGTCAGGAAGGTTGCCATGTCCACACCATGTTCCGGCTCGTTTTATATATGTTGTGACGGGGTTAAAAAGACGTTAAGAAGAGAGGTTTCGGGTTCTAGAGCAGGACCCTCTCGCCAGGGACGCGGGGAAAGAGGCAGACCTTGCCGATGTGCTCCGTTCCGGTGAGGAAGCGCACGAGGCGTTCGACGCCGAGGCCACCGCCCGCCGTCGGGATCAGGTGGCCTTCCCTGGCGAGGGCCATGTAGGGCGCGTACATCTCTTCCGTCTGGCCGCGCTCCTGCAGCTTGCGGAGCAGCACCTCGTATTCGTAGTCGCGTTCGGCGCCGCTCAACGCTTCGCCGAACCCCTCGGGCCACACCAGGTCATAGTTGTGGTAGTAGCCCTTCCGCTCAGGGTCCTCCTTGTCGTAGAACTCGCGTTCCAGGTCGAGGATCCAGAACGGCTCGGTCGCTTCTTCCGAAAGGATCCGCTCGTATTCCTCCCCGTGCTTCGCGAGCAGTTCCTTGCTCTCGTAGACCTTGAACGGGAGCGACGGGATGACGAGCGTACGTCCGAGCA
>CAZSAS010000028.1:0-1405 GCA_964604855.1 uncultured Methanosarcinales archaeon | reverse complement strand
CGCATTCCTCTCTCACGCGTGTCACCACGTCGAGGACGAGCCCTTCCATGAAGGCCATGAATTCCTCTTTCGTCGTGCCCGCGAACTCGATGTCCACTTGGCTGAACTCGATGAGGTGTTTGCCAGAGTCCTTGCATTCCGCCTTCTCGAGCCTGATGTTGGGCGAGATGATGTAGAGCTTCTGCAGCCCTGAGACCATCGCCGCCTGCTTGTGGAGGAGCATGCTCTTGGTCAGCTGCAGCTCCTGCCCCTCGTAGACGATGCTCGCGTCGTGGACGCTGTGGCAGAGCGGGTCGGTCACCGGGCTGAGCATCACCGGCAGCAGCTGGATCACGTCATGCGCGGCCATGCGGTCGTGGATCGCCTTGAGCGCCGTCGTCTGTATCCTGAGACGTGCGAGCGTCTCCTTCTCCTTCATCTTCAGTATCAGTTCTTGCATAGTATCACCTTGTCGTCTTCCCTCGTTATCTTGAATGGTTTCCTCAGAAGAAGACTACCGATTGGCCCCTGCAAAAGAGGCCCAGCCTCTCCCGAGTCTGCTCGTCGATATCATACCTATGGGAGAATGCCGAGGAATATATTAATCTATCCCGATAATAATGGAAAAAACAATAATAAATATCAAAAAATATATAAATTATGGAATAATTTACCATCTTATGCACGTGAAACTCGACGCGAAGGACCGGCGCATCCTGGACGAGCTCGAGCGGGACGCGAAAGCGACGACGGGAAAGATCGCGAAACGCACCGCCATCCCGGTCACGACCGTGCACAACCGGATCAGGCGCCTCGAGCAGACCGGCGTCGTGACGCGCTACCGGCCGGTACTCGACCACCGGAAGCTCGGGCTGGGCATCCACGCCATGATCTTCGTCACGGTGGAAGGCAAAGGCACCGACCAGGAGGACCTGGCGAAGCAGATGCTCAGGCTCCCTGGCGTCGAGGACGTGCGCATCCTCACGGGAGGCTATGACATCGTGCTCGAGGCGCGCACCGCCGACGTGGACGCGCTCAACAGCCTGCTCATCAAGCGGCTCCGAAAACTGCCCGGCGTGGACAAGACGCACACCATGCTCGTGCTGCAAGCGCTCGGACGCTGAGCGCCGTTCGCCATTCGGGAGCAAAGCTTTAATAGGAGCGAGTTTTTTAGAAGGGAAAATGGGGTGGGGGATGTGAGCTTGTGCAAGCCCCAACGGTCGCCCAGCCTCCGGCAAAGCCTCTTGATGTCCTGTACGAGAGCCTGGCTGCAGAAGGCTATCTGTACTCATTGAATGGCAGGCCCGTGACCGTGTCCGTCACCGGCAAGAGGACCGCGCCTTACACGATGGTCTATGACCGCTTCGCCCTCGTCTCCCGACCGTTCAACAACAGCAGCGACCGTCGCTGGGGGGTCGGGCTCGGG
>CAZSAS010000027.1:0-8256 GCA_964604855.1 uncultured Methanosarcinales archaeon | reverse complement strand
GCTCCGCCCGGACGATGCCGCCGCTCCGGCAGGAGTGCGTCTACATCCCGACCTGCTTCGACGGCGTGCAGAACGGGGACGAGACCGGAATCGACTGCGGCGGCTCGTGCGAGGCCTGCCGCGAGATCCAGCAACCGGGGCTCATCCCCGAGGACCAGCGCTTCCCCACGATAATCTTCCTCGCCCTCATCATCATCCTGAGCGTGCTCATCGCGCTCCTCGTCCTCTACCGCGAACGCATCTACGAGGGATTGGCCGAGCTCGGCTGGCTCCTCTCCCGGCAGCGCAAGAAGGAGATACTGCTCTCGCCGAGCGAGAAACAGGCCCTCTTCGAAGGCCTCGGGCAACTCGAGAAGGACCTCGCCCTCGGCGCCCTCACGCCGGGCAAGGCCTACGAGCGGCTCGCGCAGGCCGTCCGCACCTTCTACAGCATGGTCTTCGACCTCGCGTTCGAGTACGAGTACGCGGAGCTCGGCGCGGCTTTCGACGGGAAGGAGCTGAGCGCGGAGGTGCACGAGCTCCTCCAGGGCTTCCACGGCCGGCTCGAGCTCCTCGAGTCGGGCAAGGTGCCGATGAACGAGCTCAACCTCCTGCTGATCGCGAGCGTCCTGGAGGAGCAGCGCCTGCTCGTGTGCATGCTGAGCGAGTACGACACGCGCGAGATCGCGCGCGCGCTCCCCGAACGGCACATCACCGAGGAGCTCAGCTTCGCCGAGGAGATCCGGCTGCGGCTGCTGAACGCGCACGAGGCCTTGCAGTTCCTCTTCCTCGACCAGGCGCACGACGAGTACAAGCGCATCCTCCGCGCGTACGACGAGCTCGAGGAGCGCCCGCGCACCCTCCTCTTCGGCGACGTCAGGCGGCTCTACCTCGAGATCAAGTACATCGGCGAGACCACGGCGCGGCAGTAAGACCTTTCCGTTTCTTTTCTCCATCTCTCCGCAACCACAACATTTATAAATAACTTAGTCCGGTAACATAGCTAAGTAACTGAACTTAGCTAAGTTAGCAGTGATGACCGCCCCAGGGCCCAGGGGCAGCAGCGACCATGGTCAACGTCAACATAGAGATTCCTGAAGAGCTGCATAGGCAGCTCAAGCTCGCTTCTGTCCTGCAAGGCACCACGCTGAAGGACTACATCATCGGCGCGATCGACAAGCGCGTCCCGCCCGAGAAGAAGGCCGTGAAAGAGGCGCAGAGAGCCGCCAAGAAGGCCGAGGGGTCCTGATGGCCGACGACCAGAATCGGGGATCCTGTCCGCGGGGGGAGGGCGCCGCATGGTGAACGTGAACATCCAGGTCCCGGACGGGCTCCACCGGCGGGCGAAGATCGCGGCCACCCTGCAAGGCGCCACGCTCAAGGACTTCCTCATCGAGACGCTCCAGCGGCAGGCAGGGAAGGACGCGGAGGGGTACCGATGAGACGCCCGCAAGCTCCGCGCCTCGCCTTCCTCCTCCTCGGGCTCCTCCTCGCGACGGCGCTCTCGGCCTCGGTCGGCTTCCTCCAGAACCCGGTCATCGACGGCGGCGGGGCCCTCTACACGAGCGACAATCTCGTCTGCAGCTGGAGCGCGAGCGCGGACACCACGAACGTGACGGTCGCCTGGCTGCAGGACGACAGCGTGTTCCGGAACGACACCTACAACGGCAGCCTCCCGACGAACAGCACGGTCGGCGCGGGCAACACGACGAGGGACGAGGCGTGGATCTGCCGGGTCACGCTCTCCAACGGCACGGACAGCGCCGCTGCCGAGGCGAACGTGACGATTGAGAACACCGCGCCGCTCACCCCGAAGATCTACAACGCGAGCGACTACCTGATCCTCCAGAAGTACAACATCACGGAAGACCAGGGATTCACGCTCGACATGAACAGCAGCGACGCGGACAGCGACCTCCTGACCTATTACTTCCTCGACGGGAAGTTCTGCACCGTCACCGCTTCCAGCACCGGCGCCATCTCCTGCCTCCCGACGCACGACTATCTCAACACGAACGCGACGGGAGCCGAGAACGCGAGCCAGGTCTCCATCGAGTTCTGGGTGCGGGACCAGCCGCCGAACACGAAATCGTCGTCGAGGAGCATCACCTTCAACATCACGCCGGTCAACGACCCGCCGAACGCCACGTTCAGCAACAGCTCTGTCCAGGTCAATGCCACGTTCAACACAACCTTCCCTATCACGGACGAGGAAGGCGACTTCCCGGTGAACGCGACGCTCGACGCTGCGCTCACGAGCGTGAACATCAGCGACGACCTGGCTGTCAGCGTCGAGAACGGGAACGAGCTCAGGGTCTACTACGGCCCGACGCCGGTCGAGTACGGCGACGTCGGCAACCACACGGTCACAGTCAACCTGACCGACGCGCGCGGGGTGAGCGCGCTCGTCAGCTTCATCCTCGAGATAACCTCGGTGAACCGGCCGCCCTACTTCACGAACATCACGCCGGAGAGCTACGGCACGAGCCAGCCCCACACCTACGTCCTCGACCAAGGGGACAACATACTCATCAACCTGAGCGCGAACGACCCGGACACGGTGTCGATAACGGAGCTGATCACCTTCGGCGACAACACCACGATGCTCACCGTCGTCACGGCCAACGGCACGGCGGTGAACGGCACGGACGCCAAGGGCTACATCGACTACACGGCGCAGAACGGCGACGTCGGCGAGCACCTCGTCACGATCACCGTCGCGGACACGCAAGGCCTGGAGAACAGCACTGTGTTCAACTTCACCATCGTCAACGTGAACGACCCGCCGATCATCTACAACCAGAGCTACGATCCCGCGAACACAGCGGGAAACGTGAACATCACCCCGCTCTACGCCTACATCGACACGCCCTTCCTCTACCAGGTCAACTACACCGACCCCGATATCGCGCTCGGGCTCGACATCGTCACGTGGAGCGACAACACGAGCACCTTCAACATCACCAGCACCGGACTGATCAACTTCACGCCGACAGGAGCGCCGCGGAACGAGACGATCAACGTCACGGTCACCGACCTCGCCGGCGCCTACGACACCCGGAGCATCGTGCTCGTCCTCACGAACAACGCCAAGCCGTTCTACAACCAGACCGTGCCCAACCTGGCCTGCACCGAGAGCAAGGAATGCACCTTCGACCTGAGCTATTACGCGAAGGACAACGACTCGGGCGACTATGTCGCGGCCTATGCGGCGGTCTTCCTTAACGGCAGCCTGCCGAGCTTCAGTATCAACGCGACGAGCGGCCTCATCGATTTCATCCCGGAACAGACGGAGCTGGGGAACTACACGGTCAACCTCACCATCGCGGACACCCGGGGCGCCACGGCTGGCCAGACCGTCAATCTCGTCGTGAACAACACGGAGAGCTATCCGAGCTGGCTCCAATACGACTTCAGCGGCGCCACCATCGTCGAAGGCAAGGAGTTCAACTACCAGGTCATCGTCACCGACGGGGACCTGTTCCTCGGCGGACGCAACATCACCTTCACCACGAACGAGAGCTGGGCGACAATCACCTACGAGTACACTGCGAACGAGACCGTCTACGGGCTCCTGAGCTTCCTCCCGAACAGCAGCCAGGTCGGGACGGAGAGCCTCATGATGAACGCGACGGACGAGACCGGGCGGACGAACAGCACGAGCGTCACCTTCACGGTGCTCGGCCAGACGGATCCGCCGGCGATCAACTACATCAGGCCCTACGGCGGCGCGAACGACACCCTGACAGAGGCCTATCTCGACGTCACCGGCCCGGGCAAGAACGAGGAGAACATCACGATCTACGAGAACACCACCGGCGTCCTGTTCGCGATTAACGCGACAGACGACGTCACGCCTCCCGCCAGCCTCCGATACTACTGGTACTACGACGGCGCGCTCGTCCATTCCGGAACGGGGAGTGCGGGCCGTACCTACACCAAGGACTTCGGCTTCTACAGCAACGGTACCCACACGATGTTCGTCTCGGTCAACGACACGACGCTCGAGTACTCCACGTGGGCCTGGAACCTGGACGTGGTGGACGTGAACCGCCCGCCCTACCTGGTCGAGAACTATTCCCTCAACATCACCGTGAGCGCCGTCACCACCCTGCCCGACTTCTTCCTCCGCTACAACGGCGACCACTTCTTCGACCCCGATGACGACCTGGACGGGAACGGCTCGATCGACGGGAGCGAAGTCCTGCGCCTCACCTTCGGCGCGACCCCGTGCAATTTCGCCACCTTTGAGTATATCGGGGACGACCTCCGCATCACGCCGACCGGTGTTGGCACGTGCCAGGTGCGCTTCAACGGCACGGATTCCGGCGGCCTGAGCGCGACGAGCAACCTCGTCACGATTGACGTCACCGAGGTGCCGCAAGGGCAGAGCACCACGACCACCTCGTCAGGCGGCGGCGGCGTCACGACCCAGAGCACCCTGATCCCCTTCGAGCAGGACGTCCAGACGCCGCACCCGCTCTCGATCATAGCGCCACAGCTCGTCACGATCTTCGAGAACCAGACGGTACACGTGCCCATCGAGCTCTCGAACAACTGGACCGGGCCGCTCCAGGGCATCGTGCTCAGCGCCAAGGCGAACGCGAGCAACATCCAGATGCATTTCAGCACGAACTACATCGAGGAGCTCCCGACGAACGGGTCGAAGACGGTCGAGCTCGTCGTGAACGGCTACCGGCTCGGCGATAACTTCGAGGTGAAGGTCACCGCGAACGTCTCGAACCCCAGCTTCCAGGACTCGGCGATCATCCTGTTCAACAGCATCGAGCAGGCGGACAAGGGCAAGGACGTCCAGGTCAAGGTCACCTTCGCGCGCGACCTGCTCAGCCAGCACCAGGAGTGCCAAGAGCTGAACGAACTGCTTCAGGAGGCGGACAAGCAGTACAAGCAGGGGAACTACGTGGGGGCGAGCCAGACGATCGATGTCGTGATCAACGGCTGCAAGTTCCTCATCAGCAAGACCCAGCAGGTGCAGCGTCCCGGCTTCCTCAGGACGCCTTGGGTCAATCTCGACCAGGGGACCGTGATGATCGTCAGCTTCATCGCGCTCGGCGTCATTATCGTCCTCGCGGTCCTCGGCCTCCTCTATTATCACCACCGGACGAAGGAAGAGTATAATTTTTAAATGGAGCGTGCCATGATGAATCGTATGCGGGCGAGAACATCGGTACGGGCCGGACTCGCGGCCCTGGTCATCGTCGGGCTCCTTCTCGGGCTCTCCATGCCTTGCCTCGCCGGTCCGCCGCCGCCGCCAGACTTCACCCCCACAGTCCCAGGAGACGTCGATTCCGGCTTCAAGCTCATCGCGCCCGCTGACGGCAGTTATTTCAAGACCTCGACGACCAAGTTCAGCTTCAGGGCGGCCATCCCGACAGTCGCGAGCTGCGGGCTCTACGTTGACGACGTGTCGAAAGCGACCTTCAAGGACTTCGACTATACCGAGACGTACAACCGGACCGTCACGGTGAGCGGCGCCGGCGACCACGCATGGTACCTGCTCTGCGACGAGACGAGCGGGAACCAGCTCCAGAGCCCCACCGCGCCGTTCACGATCGACACCGACGCGCCCGCTCTCGTCCTCTCCTCCTCTTCCGTGGAGCAGGGAGAGTTCATCCTCTACAACGGCAGCCACTACGGTCCCGGAGAGGTGAACATCACGCTGTCGAACACGAGCGCGGTCGTGGACGCGAGCGGCGAGCAGACGGACAGGGGCGCGTTCGACGGGCGCTTCTTCCTGCGCTACGACCTGCCGACCGGCACGTATGTGGTCGCCACCCGGCAGAACGGGCTTTCCGGCGCGTCGAAGAGCGCGAGCTTCACGCTCGCGGCCCGCACCGTCCTCCTCTTCCTCGACCAGGACGTCTACTTCCCCGGCCAGACGATCGAGATCAACGGCTCCGGGTTCAGCGCGGGCGGCCTCGTCCAGGTCCTCATCACGAAGCCTGACGGGAGCACCTACACCCGGGGCCCGCACGCGCTCAGCGACGGCAGTTTCAGCCTGGACTACGCCCTGACCGGGAACCGCGCTACCGGCACCTACACCGTCACGGCCACCGATGCGCGTTACGGCGCCCTCGCCGCCACGGCGAGCTTCACGGTCGCGGACGAGAGCCCGGCGAACGACGACTATGACGCTGACGGCGTGCCCAATACCGCGGACAACTGTCCGTACAAGCGGAACGCGGACCAGCTCGACACGGATGGGGACGGCATCGGCGACGTGTGCGACGCGACGCCGATGGGCACGCCCGACCCGACGACGGGCGACTACGATGGTGACGGGGTGAAGGACAGCCTCGACAACTGCCCTGTCGTCGCGAACCCGCTCCAGACCGACAAGGACGGCGACAACATCGGGGACGCGTGCGACCCGAAGGACGACTCGAACGTCACCCCCATCGACGACCCCGGCATACAGGAGCCCAGCGCGGGCTTCCCTTGGCTCCTCGTCATCCTCGGCGCGCTCTTCGCCATCCTGCTCGGCACGCTCGGATTCCTCATGGCGGAGGGCAAGCTCGACCTGAACGACCTGCCCGGCAGCTTCGCCGCGCTCCTCCATCCGGAGGCGAGAGGCTCAGGCAAGAAGGCGTCGCCCGCCCAGCTGGAGGAGCTCAAGGCCTTCATCTTCGGTCAGCGCTCCCGCGGCGTGGACGACCTCGCCATCCGGAACGCGCTCGTGCAGCGCGGCTGGGGAGAGCACGACGTGGACTCGGTCTTCCAGCAGCTCTATGAGGAGTAGGCCGTCAGGGCCGCGACCGTCCTGCTGACCTGCCGCTCGAGCTTCCGGTCTTCCGGATAGACGATGCGCGCGATGCTGTCGCCGATTTTTGCCACGCCCTGCACGAAGTCGCCATACTGCGCTCGCCGGAGGTAGGCGTCGAGGACCGGGTTCGTTTCCCTGAGAAGCTCTTCGATGTCGAAACCGAGGACCATCGCCCTCTTGGCGATGTCGCCGCTGAAGAGCGGCCGGATCACGGTCTGTCCGCGTTCCTGGCTGCAGGCCTTGCGGATGCCCGCTTCCCGCCAGTCGTCGTGGAGGCAAGCATTGATGTTGTGGACGAGCTCCTGGTTGCCCACCGTGAGGAGATGCCCTCTCTTGTAGGTGATGGGCCTGCGGACCACGATCCGGGGATAGAGCGATTTCAGCGCAGGCTCTTCGCGGGGCCGTTTCCCGTGCCTGATCCGCGGATACGCTCCCGTCAGTATCTCCGCCTTGAGGAGGCTGCGGAGATGGCGTTGGAGCGCCTGATGCTGCTCCGGTTTTGGGGTGTCTGCGCAGTGTTCCATCCCAGACCACATGATTTTACTACGAGAGAGTAGCACACATATTAAAAAGCTTCTGGTCACTGGCTCCGGAGGATGGCCTCGTAGGTTTCCTGGACCTTATGGTAGAACTCGTGCTGCACGGACGCGCCGAGGCTGTCGTAGCGCCGGATCAGGTACTTGTAGTACTTCGCCGCCTTGCGCGGCTGGTTCTTGCCCAGGGCCTCGTAGATGTCCTCGAGCACGGTATTGAGCTCGACATACGCGGGTTCCTGGCTCTCCAGGGAGGGGAAGTCGCTGATGACCGTCTCGGTGCCGACGATCTTCTTGCGGAAGAGCCAGTTCGCGAAACGCGTCAGCCAGGGAACGTACTTCTTGCGCTCCACGACGAGGTCGCGCACGATCGCGTCGAGGTCCTGGACGAGCGCCTTCAGCTCGGCCTGGCTGTACTGCGTGTCCGTGTATTCGAGCAGGCCGAGCTTCTCGATGAGGCTATCGGCCCGTTCCCGCACGGTCGAGCTGAGGTAGACCTTGTGGAGCTCGGTGCGGAGCTCGTCCATGGTGAACTCGTACTGGCGCTTCAGGTAGGCCTTGAAGAAGTCCTTGGCGAGCCCATAGACCTCGCGCTGATCGACAAGAGGCTTGCGCGCGAGGAAGGCCGCCTTGCGGCGCGTGTTCCGCGCGACGTCGCCGACCGTCGGTTCCTGCGTGGCCGGCTCGCGCTCCCTCTTTTTCATGCTGGCCACTCACCCGAGCGGCATATTTAAACTTTTTGACGATAAAGTTTTTAAATGACCGCTGCCGAGGGCGATATGGAGAGAGGTGGTGCCGTGCACGAGGCAGACGACTCCTATCAGGCCTTGCAGACCGAGGACTTCAAGCGGAAGATCGTGTATTACGGCGAGCAGTTCGCGCGCATCAAGAAGGAGCTGAAGAAGATCGTCGTGGGCCAGCACGACGTCGTCGACAGCCTCATCGAGGCCCTGCTCGCGA
>CAZSAS010000026.1:230-8297 GCA_964604855.1 uncultured Methanosarcinales archaeon | reverse complement strand
AAAAGCTTTTTCCCCTCTTCACGTGTGAAGGTTTATGAACTCCTTCGCCTTCCCTCCGTATCATATGGTCTCCGAACGTTTCGAGATGCTCAACGAGAAGGAGCAGTCCCTCGCTGGCGTGATCGAGACTGCGCACCCCCGCAAGAAGCAGCCGGCCATCATCTTCCTGAACGGCTTTCTCGACACGATGGACTCGCCGGCGAAGCTGCCGCTGGCCGAGGCCTTCCAGAAGGCGGGCTACGTCACGGTGCGGTTCGACTACACCTACGGCTTCGGCGAAGGCTCGGGGGACAGGAGCTTCTTCACCTTGAGCAACCAGGTGCAGGACATCACCCAGGTGGTGGACCACGTGACGAGGCGTGGCTATGTCGACCCTGACAAGGTCGTCCTCATCGGCCACTGCTTCGGCAGCATGGCGGCCATCCTCTTCGCGGCGTTCGACGATCGCGTCAAGGCGCTCATCACGATAAGCACGCCCTTCTGGTTCTCCGACACGAGGGTGACGCGGATGGATGAGCACGACCTCTCCCGCATCAGGCTGAAGCGCTACTTCCACCTCTACAGTTCCAAGATCGAGAAGGAGGTGCGGATCGACTACACCTTCTTCGAAGACGGGCTGAAGAAGGACATGGCCCGTGCCGTGCGCAACCTGCAGCAGCCCATCCTGCTCGTGCACGGCGAGCATGATGAGAGCATCCCGGTGGAGAACAGCGAGGAGATCGCGAGCCGCGTCCCGGGCGAGAAGCAGCTCGAGATCGTGCCTGGGCTCGGCCACAACCCCGAATGGAAGGACCTGAAGAAGCTCCTCCCCCTCTTCCTCGGCTTCCTGAAGAAGCGCCTGAAATAAAATAACTTAAAAATGGATTATTGTTCTAGTCTCTCAATCATAACGCCTCTGTAGCATAGCAGCTATTGCGGCAGCCTTGTATGCGCTTCGGCGTCACGAGAGCTGCAGGTCGGGGGTGCAAATCCTCCCAGAGGCTTTTGAGGTGCGGGTGTAAAGCCCCCGTGACTATTGTCGAGATTTTGGTGGTCATCACTGAAAAGACTTAAAAGACAAACTAATCGAGGATACTCTGTGGCAGTAACTAACGTAGAAATAAAGGCTCGTTCAGAAAAGAATGACGTTATTGAGAAGATACTTCTGGAAGAAGGTGCTGAATTCAAAGGAGAGGACCACCAGATTGACACGTACTTTGAAGTTTCTCAGGGAAGATTGAAATTGCGTAAGGGTAACATCGAGCACAACATAATCTATTACGAGCGAGGAGACCGGGCAGGTCCAAAGATTTCTAACATTCTTTTATCAAAACAACAAGATGACAGTCTCGCTCTTATCCTCAAAAAAGTACTTCCAGTGAAGGTGGTCGTCGATAAACGCCGAAAAATCTTCTTTATCAAGAATGTGAAGTTCCACCTTGACACAGTAGAGACGCTCGGTTCTTTTATGGAGATTGAAGCCATTGACAGAGATGGTTCAATTTCACGAGAACAGTTACAAGAGCAATGCGAATACTACATGGAAACACTTGGCATTCAGGAAGAAGACCTGCTCACCCAATCCTATTCAGATATGTTACTGACACAGAAAGGAGGAAGTAAGGAGAAGCCAGAATAGGTGATTTTTCACCGGAGCTTTATATCTACGGCCTCAAAGCGAACTTGAGGCTTTCTCGATGGAGTACTAACTCCCTATTGCAAAAAATTGAGAAAAAGGGATTGAAGGTGTTTTACTTCGCTAGCGCGGCGTCGATCGCCGTCTGGAAGGCGGTGAAGGGCTGCGCTCCCGAGACGAGCTGTCCGTTGATGAGGAACCCGGGCGTGCCGCGGATGCCTTTCTGCTGGCCCTCCTGCAGCTCCGCCTGCACCTGCGATGCCATCCTGCCGGAGTCGAGGCAGTCGTCGAACTTCGCGCCGTCCATGCCGAGCTCGCGCGCCCAGGCCTTCAGGTTCTCGACCGTGGCTTTCACTCCTGCGACGTTCGAGTCGAAGATCTTGTCGTGCAGTTCCCAGAACTTCCCCTGCTCGGCTGCGCACTTGCCCGCCTCCGCGGCTTTCTCCGCGGTCGCGTGGAAGCTCAGCGGGAAGTCCTTGAACACCAGCTTGACCTTGCCCGTCTTGATGTACTGCTCCTCGATCTGGGGAAGGGTCTGGGCGTAGAACCTCGCGCAGAACGGGCATTCGAAGTCTGCCCATTCCTCCATCAGGACCGGCGCATTCGCGTCACCCTTCATCGGGGCGCCGTTGAGCGCCTGCGTGCTGCCGGTCCTGACGACCGCGTTGCCGCCGTCGACCATGCTCAGCTTGCCCGCGTTGAATCCGATCATGTAGGCCGAGACGAGCACGATGACGCCGATGATGCTCGCGATCCAGCCCATGGTCTGACGGTCAAGGCCTTTCATGGGCATCACCCGCTTTACGCGCCGCAGCCGGCCGCGGCCGCCGCGCTCGGAGCGCTGCCCGAGCCGACGGGGCCGGCTCCGGGCTGCTCCTGGTTGCTGTTGAGCTTCGTGTCGCACGCCGCCGGCGGGGTGGTGAAGGCGTTGCAGATCGCTTCCTTCACCGCCTCGGCGCTCCGCGAGACGCTCACCTGCTTGCCGTTGAGCACGAAGGTCGGGCTGCCCTGGACGCCGTACTGGTCGTTGAGCGCCTTGTCGATATTGAACTGCGGGTAGCGGCCCGAGAGCCAGCTCGCCTTGTCGTCGTAGGCCGCTTGGATGCCGTACTGCGTGTCCGTCGCGGCGTAGCACGAGTCCACTTTGGCCGTGTCGACGCCCGCCTGCGCAGCGCACGTCTTGTAGTCGAGCTTCTCGACGAAGCACTTCTCGTACGCGACGAACTTGTCCGGCTGATCCTTCTGGATGCAGTACTCGTAGACGTTGTCCTGCACCTCGGAGTAGCCGTGCATCGCGTAGTCGACCCACTTGACCTGCATATTGGCCTTGCTGCCGAGGAGCTCCTGGACCTGGAGGAACGCCTTCTGCATCTGCAGTCCGTAGGGGCAGTGGCTCATGATGAAGAGGTCCGCCTCCGGCGTCGCCGTCTTGGTCACCGTCGGCGGCGGCGGGGTGCTCGGCGCGGCCGCCGCGGTGGGCTGGCTGTTCGCCTGGACGCCAGGGCCGTAAGCGCTGAGCTTGCCGTACTGGAAGCCGAGCATGTACGCGCTGATGATGACGAGGATGCCGAGGACGACGATCGCGCCCTTGAGGTACTCGGGACTGAACCGGTCCTCGAGCCCGCACGACGTGCATGCCGCCTCTTCCTTAGCCGCACGCTTCATGGCGCCGTGCTTCGCGGTCTCGTGCTTGCTTTCCGTCTCTCCCGCTTCCTTCTTTGAAGAATCCTGAGCCTGTTTCGCGCTCTTTCTTCGTGCCACAACTATCACCCGCTACCCTGTTGGGCTGGGTCAGAGGCCTGCCCTTTATATAATTAATGTAGGAATCGTCGGGCGCTAGCGCCGCTCAGGAGCGCCCTTCGCTGCGGGCGTCCCTTTTCACTCCTCCCCGACCTTGAGCCAGCCGAGGATGTCCTCGAGGAGGCACCAGCCCGTCAACCCCGACTGGAAGAGGTTAAGGCCGATGAAGGCTGTCAGGAGGAGCCACCACCGGTTCCCCCAGACCGCGAGCGCGAGGCTCGCCAGCACCATCGTCCCGATGATCGTCCGCATCACTCGTTTGCGTTTCATGTTTTCACCCTGTTTTTTTCATTCCTTCCGCTTGCTGGCCCTCATGAGGAGCAGCGCGAGCAGGACGGCGACGAGAAGCCCGGCCCCCGCGTAGAGGAGGTAGTTGGGCTGCCGGCCGCTCACCGTGATGGTGGCGTCGCGGCTGAAGGTATAGATGCGGTCGTCGCCGAGGTCGCTGTCGCCCTTCGCCCTGATGAGCGCCGTGAAGCTGTGCACCTTCTGCGCTGCGTCGCCGTCCGCGTCGAGGGTGAAGACCGCCTGGGCCTCCTCGCCCGGCGCGATCGTGCCGACGAAATCCGAGCGCGCGTCGAAGCTGAAGGGCTGGCTCGACTGCTTGATGAGGCGGACATCCACCGCCTCCGCCTTCTCGGAGCCGATGTTCTTCACCGTGAGGCGCAGCTCGCCCGAGCCGCCCGCCTGCACGCTCCCTTCGCTCGAGGTGACGACGAGCACGGGCTTCTCCCGGATGCGCACCGGGAAGCGCACCGTCTTCTCGTGACGGTTGTCGTTCAGGTCGCTGTACGTCAGGTTGCCGACGAACTCGTAGGTGCCCGGTGCGAGCCCCTGCTCCACGTTGAAGTGCGTGGTGAGGCTCTGCTGCGTCCCCGCGGCGAGGTAGCCGGTGTAGACGCGGTTGTCGTCCGCGTAGGGAGCGCTGAAGCCCGCTGGCATCTTGAGCCTGAACTCGACCGCCTTCGCATCCTTCCGTCCCGAGTTCTCGAGATAGGTGGTCAGCGTCACGTAGTCGTCCCCCGGGCGCACCTCTGCCGGATCCGTTACGATGTTGGCCAGGTTGAGGATGATCCCTTCCTTGGTCACCTGGAGCGTGAAGTACTCCTGCTGGGGCGACTCGGCCGGCTCGCCGTCGCGCATGTACTGGAAGCTCATGCGGAACTGGTACGTGCCGACGGGAGCGTCGTCGTGGACCTTGATGCGGTAGTTCTTGCTCCAGACCTGCCCCTGGAAGAGGTGGCCGACCGAGCGCTGCCCCTCGCCGTCGAGGATATCGACGTAGGCGGCGCTCGCCGTGTCGCCCGGCTGCAGCGTCGCGTCGAGGCGGTAGCTCCCGTCGTTCACCTTGCTGTACCATTCGCTCGAGTCGTCGTGGAAGTTGACGCTCACGAGCACCTCGTCGCCCGCCGCGATTACCGAGGGGTCGGTGCTCACGCCGTCGATGGCGATGCTCGCGCTCGCGAGCTGCACGAGGAGCAGCGCGAGCGGCACGAGCAGCAGGATCCGTATGTGTCTGTCGGTTCTCATGATGATTCCCTCCTATCCTTCTTGATTGCGATCTTCTTTTCCGATTCTTCCCTTTTTTTCGATTCTTTCCCGCGGTGTTTCTTGCGATCGTCGTCCGTGATCCTGATGATGACCGGGACGACCAGCACCGTCGCCGCGAGCGTGATCACGATGCCCATCGCGAGGATGACGCCGAGGTTCTTCATGGCGGGCAGGACGCCGAAGAGGAGCGCCAGGAAACCGGCGCTCGTCGTCAACGAGGAGCCGAGCATGGCGCGCAGCAGCTCCTCCTGCATCAGGACGAGCGACTCGCCGGGCGGATGCTCCTCGCGCAGCTCGCTGTAGCGATGCACCGTGTGGATGCCGTAGCTGATCCCGAGCGCCATGATCATGGCGGCCGCTACCATGGTGACGACGGTGATAGTGATGCCGAGGTAGCCCGTGAGTCCGAGCGTCCAGATGAGCGCGAGCATGATGACGCTGATGCTCAGGAGCACCTTGCGCACGCTTCCCTTGTAGTAGAGGAAGAGGAAGGCGAGCATGAAGAGGAAGCTCCAGAGCGTGATGGAGGCGAAGTCGGCGATGATGATCTCGAAGGTCGCCTTGTCGATCGCGTTGAAGCCGGTGAGGTGCACCTTCACCCCCGGGTTGTCCGCCGTGAGCGAGGCGACGTCCTCGTCGATCGCCTCGACCGTCTCGCGGATGAGCTGTGCGCTCGCTCCCGTGTCGGAGCGGATGTGGATGATCCCGACGCCGTCGTCCGCGCCGAGGAAGAGGCCGCTCGCCGGGTCGTTCGCTATCAGCCTGCGTGTCTCGTCCGCGTCGATCGGCAGCGTCCCGCCGTTGTCGCGCCGCACGAAGTCGGCGAGCGTCTGCACCTCGAGGATGCTCTGCCGCTCGCGCAGCTTCGCCGCGAGCAGGTCCTCGTAGCGCAGCACGTCCGGGCTGCGCATGTCCACGACGGTTCCCGCCGTCCGGTAGGGCTGGAGGACGAGGTACATCATGTCGGCGCCGTACTGCGAGCGCATCGCGTTCATCGTCTGCACGACCTCGACATCCTGCGGGAGCACCTTCTCAATCGAGGGCTCGACGTGATTGATGAGGAGCGGCAGCCCCGGCAGCGTCGCCAGGGTGACGAGCAACGCCATAAGGAGGAAGCGCATCGGCCTGCGCTCCTGGAGGTCGCCGATGGCGCGTCCGAGGCTCTCGAGGCTCATCGTGCCCCCCTCCGTGCCGTCATCTTCCGTCCCATCGCATCGCGTCCTTTCCCCTCTGCACGTTGCTCTTCCTGTCTCTTCCCCTGTCTCTGCTCATTCCCGATCCTCTTGTAGACCTTGAACTTCGTGGTCACGTGTGCATCGAGCTTCTCGTCTTCTTCCTTGACGGGGGCGTAGCCCGGCGGGCAGGCCTCGTCCCGCGTCGCGAGGAAGTACTCGCCCTCGACGCCGAAGTGGAGGTGCCTGCGGAGCCGGTAGAAGAGGCGCTCCTCGAGGACGAGGAGGGCGGGGAGGGCGCCGATGCTGAGCAGGAAGCTGTAGCCGACGCCGAGCGTCATGAGGATGCCGAACCGTCTCATCTCGGGCATCGCTCCGGTGAGGAAGGCGAGGAAGGCGAGCATCGTCGCGACGCTCGCGCCCGTGAGCGCCATGCCCGTGTCCGTGACGGCCGCCTCGACGCTCTCCTCGATGCCGAGGCCCCGCTTGCGCTCGTACTTGTACTTGCTCATCAGGTGGATGGCGTAGTCGATGCCGATGCCGATCACCATGGCGGCGACGCCGCCGGCGAGGGTGCTGATGGGCAGGCCGGTGTAGCCCATCGTGCCGTAGAGCCAGGTGACGCTGAGCATGACCACGATGATGGGGACGAGCGCGCTCGTGAAGGTGCCGAAGAGGAGCATGACGATGAGGAAGACGAAGAGGGTGCTGATGTTCTGCGTCACCGAGCGGTCGCGCGCGATGAGCTTGCCGAGCTCCTGTTGGATGATCGGCGTGCCGGTCAGCCTGTGCCTGAGGCCGGGCGGGCTGCCGACGCTCTCCGTGTCCTTGACGATCCGGCGCGCGAGCAGGTTCATCCGCGCGTCGTTGGCGCTCACGTCCGTCGTGGCGATGATGATGGTGTTGGTGCGTGCGCGGTTGACGTAGTTGAGCAATTGCGCCTGCGCGCGGGGATCGTGGATGAGCGCGTCGAAGGACGCCTCGTCGACGGGGCCACCGGCCATGCTCTCGAGCACCGAGGAGAGCGAGTAGACCGCGAGGACGTCCGTCTCTTCCTGGAGCTTGTCACTCAGCAGCTTGACGTGCCGGTAGGTCTCATAGTCGAGGATGTCCGTCTTCGGCACCGTGCTCTCGGGGTCGAGCTCGACCACGACGGCTATCATGTCCTGCCCGTCGCCCGCGTCCCGGAGCGTGTTGAAGGCACTGATCTCCTCGAGGTCCTTGGGCATCATGTTCTCCAGCGCGGCGACGGTCTGCACCTTCGCGGCGCCGCCGAGGAAGGTGAGAGTGATCGCCGCGATGAGGAGGACGGTGAGCACGGGATGCTCCACCTGCGCGTGGGCGATCCTCTTGAGCAGCGCCTTATACGGGTTCATTGCATCCACCGGTCCCTGCCTATCGGAAGCATTATAAACGGTACTGTCATTCTCTCGCACTAGTGGCTTCAGTTTGCACTAATGAAACCGCGCCTGCTTATATATGAACCTGAGTGGTGCGCGAAACAGGGAAAAGCTGCACAGGAGGCGGCCGTCATGGAGCTCAATTTCGCCTGCAAGAAATTCCCCATCGACCAGGTGCTGCGCTGCAGCTTCGGCCTGAGCGATCCCCAGTTCCGCATCCTCAAGGTGCTGCTCGCGAAAGGCGAGCGCGCCGTCGAGGAGATCGCGGCAGACCTGGACAAGGACCGCACGACCGTGCAGCGCAACATCAAGGCACTCGTCGCGAAGGGCCTGGTGCAGCGGCGCCAGTACAATCTCGAGAACGGCGGCTACCAATACCATTACTTGCCGCAGGACAAGGATGCGGTGAAGCAGCGTATCCAGGATCACTTCGCCCAGTTCAGCAAGATGGTCAAGGAAGAGATCGAGCAGTGGTGAGGCTCAAATGAGCCCCTTGGCGCTCCCTGTTCGCTCTTCGTGGTCGATGCCC
>CAZSAS010000026.1:0-220 GCA_964604855.1 uncultured Methanosarcinales archaeon | reverse complement strand
TTTCTCCGAACCTGCCGGCGATCACCTTCTTGACGCCTTTCTCCGCCAGCACGGGCGCGACGCTCCGGCCCGCCCCGCCGCCTCCGGCCGCAAAGGGGTTCTTCCATGTCTCGACCAGTTTTCCACCGTCATAGATCTGATAGTAGGGTGCCCTGCCTGCTTGGACGCTAATCGTCGCGTCAGGTTCCTTGCCTAATACTGCTATCGCTATCTTCATCGT
>CAZSAS010000025.1:5697-8334 GCA_964604855.1 uncultured Methanosarcinales archaeon | reverse complement strand
GGAGGTGGAGGAACGCCCCTCCCAGGAGGGCGCCGATCGAGACGGCGACGAGCTCGAGGAGGATCGCCTGGAGCGTCTTCTCCCGCAGGCCGAGCAGCGCCAGCCCGACGAGGCTCATCAGGCTGACGACGATGACGGAAAGGATGGCGGCGAAGGCGGCGGATACCATGCCGGAACGGAAAAGTTAATAATTTATAATGTTTTTCTTAATAACTGCGGGCCTGGAAACGAGGGACCGGCAAGGAGGGCGTTAATAATGGCGGAGCATGCGATCGTCAGTCTCAGCGTCGAGAGAAAAGAATTGGAACGGATAGAGAAGGCCCGTTCGGCACACGGCTTCCCGGAGCGGAGCGCCTTCTGGCGCAAGGCGATGGCCGAGTTCCTCGACCAGATTGAGGGAGAGGCGCTCTCCGGCACGGTGCGGGGGGCGCTGATCGTCGTCCACGAGGAGGCGAAGGAGGATGTCCTCCACCGGCTGAAGCACGGCGCCATCGTCACGACGCACCTCCACAACCACTTCAGGGAGACGGGCGAGTGCCTCGAGGTGCTCGTCCTCGAAGGGGACGGGAAGAAGGTGGAGGTGATGCTCGCGGCGCTGCGCAAGGAGAAGAGCGTCAGGTTCGTCCGCTTCGTGCGGGCCTAGAGCTTCTTCTCCTTGTACTTGCCGTTCCAGACGTCAAAAGTGATGAGCTTGCTCGCGCCCTTGTTGAGGAGTATCTTGAAAACTTCCGCGACGGCGAGGGAGGCGGCGGCGTGCGTCGCGGGGGAGATGGCCCCCGCACTCTCAGTCTTGGGCATGCTGAGGTAGTCGTCGAAGGCCTTCTTCGTGAGCTTCTTCGTCGCGATGAGGAGGTAGGCGGTGCTGCCAGCGTAGCTCGCGAGGACGATGGGGATCTTCTCGCTCTGGCAGTAGTCGAAGATGAGCCGGTTGCTGAAGTCGTTGTTGGTGCAGTCCACGACGATGTCGCTCTTGACGAGGAAGACGTTGTTCTCGGCGAGCTCCTCGTGGAAGCTCTTCATGGTGAGCTTCGGATTGATGGCCATGACACGCTGCTTGGCCTGTTTCGCCTTGAACTTTGTGAGGTCCTGCTCGACGTACAGGCCCATCCGGTTCATGTCCGCCTCTTCGATACGGCCCTTGTCGATGATGCGGAGCTCGAAGTCTTCCCGCGCCAGGATAGACGTGACGATGCTGCCGACGCCACCCAGGCCGGCCACCGTCACTTTCTTGCTGACGAGCCTGTCGTTCCCCTTCTCGCCGATCTCCTTGAACATGCTCCGATACAGCGTACGCATGATAAGGGCAACCCATAGGAGAGGGCTTTTTAAGCTTTACGGAGTGGAGGGAAATATCGGGAGCATATTTTAAAACAGAAGAAGAGGTGAAGAGGACATGAGCGGTTCCCGCCTCGAACGCATCACGAAGACCCTCCGGGACAATCTCCTCGATGAGCAGGAAGGGCTGAAATGGGATCGGGATCACCGGCCCCGGCTCCGGGCGCTGATGAATGCACTGGACGAGTTTCGGCATCTCCTCGCTCAGACTGCGCCCTCCCCTTGGAAAGAGCGACTCGTGCCCCTGGAAGAGGAGGCGCTGGACCTGGTGACGCGGACCCTGCACGAGTACGACGGCGGGAAGAGGGGAGGCTTCTTCAGCGCCCATTCGAGCAAGGAGGTGAACGACAAGGTCCGCGCGGTGCTCGGGTCCTTGGGCATGACCCGGGGCGGCTTCCTCAGGCTCGCGGCCGGCACGGCGGCGGCGGCCGGGCTCGGGCTCGGCACTGCGCACGCAGACGAGTACGACCGATGGATGACGGACGCCTTCTACCTCCAGTTCGGTGCCTGCAGGGACGAGGAATCGGCCAAGTACAACCTCCGGCACGCGTGGCACAAGCTCGAACCGTTCCGCACCACTGACCAAGAGGACCGGTTTCCCGTGAAGCTGCTCTCCCCGAAGGCCTACGCGAGCCAGGAACAGGCCCAGGAGGCTCTGCTTGCGATGAAGCACGCTCCGAGCAGCGCAGGCATCGTCCTGATGAAGCCGGGCCACAGGACCATGTGGGTCAAGACCGTAGAGGAACGCATCCTCGAACGGGCGAAGCGGCTCGTCGCGGTTCCCGGGTTGCCCTTCTACGAGCTCATCCTCGCGGCGGTGAAGCGCTACCCGCTCCGAGGAAATGTAAAGTGGGATGCCAGCCTGGTGCACGGGCTCATCGAGGTGGAAAGCAGGTATGAACCGACTGCCGGATCAGGAGCGGGCGCCAAGGGGCTGATGCAGGTCATGCCGGCCATGTTCAACCATTTCCACCACAAGAGCCTCCTCTTCCACCCGCCGAGAGGGAAAGGGAAACGGCACACGTGCAGTCTCATCAAGGATCCGGAGCAGAACATCGATGCGGGCGTGTGCCATATCCACTATCTCTTCAGGAAATGGGACCGGGGGGGCCAAGCCTCGGTCATCACCATCCTGCGATACTACAACGGCGGAGAGACCGCGGTCCGCGCCGGAAGGCTCGAGAGGGACAAGGAGAACAGGGAATACCCGGAGAAGGTCCTGAACGCACAGGTCAACTACCGATAATGCTTTTATAGCCTCCCCCTTTCTCATCCTGCGTGACCTCGCCCTTGCCGTACAAA